>JAKSUF010000008.1 GCA_024409145.1 archaeon
AAAAATAATATAGTATATATAATATCTTATAAATTTTTTATAAATTTAAGATAATACTTATATTAAAAAATTATTATATTAAAAATTTAAAATAAAAATTTAAAATAAGGCGATTAAAATGGCAATTCACCCTATTGAATTTAGATATGGAACTCCAGAAATGAAAAGAATTTGGGAACAAGCAAATAAACATCAAAGAATGTTGGATATTGAATCTGCATTAGCTCAAGCAGAAGGAGAACTTGGAATCATTCCTAAAGAATATGCAGAGGAAATTGTTAAAAAAGCAAAAATAGAATATGTTACCTTAGAAAGAGTAAGTGAAATCGAAGCAGAAACTAAGCATGATATTGCATCACTTTCTAAAGGAATTACTGAAGTTTGTGATGGGGAAGCAGGAGAATATGTTCACTTTGGAGCTACTTCTAATGATATTGTAGACAGTTCTAATTCATTATTATTAAAAGATTCTATTGAAGTTTTAGAAGAAAAAATCATAAGATTAACTAATATTGTTCTTAAACTAGCTGATGAAAATAAAGATAAAGTTTGTATTGGTCGTACTCATGGACAACATGCATTACCAACTACTTATGGTATGAAATTTGCTATATGGGCAGACGAACTCCACAGACAATATGATAGATTAATTCATGCAAAAGATAATGTTTGTGTTGGTATGATGGACGGTGCTGTTGGTACTACTGCAGCTTTAGGTGAACAAGGATGGGAAGTTCATAAAAGAGTATCTGAAATCTTAGGATTAAAACCAGCTACTATTACTAACCAAGTTGTACAAAGGGATAATCATGTTGAATTTATTATGGTTTTAGCTAATTTATCTACTACTTTAAGTAAAATTGCACTTGAAGTTAGAAACTTACAAAGAACTGAAATTCAAGAACTTGGAGAATATTTTGACCCTGAAAAACAAGTAGGTAGTAGTACTATGCCTCATAAAATGAATCCAATTACTGCTGAACGTATTTGTGGTGTAGCAAGAATTGTAAAATCTTATGTTGTAGCAGCTATGGAAAACAACCCTCTTTGGCATGAAAGAGACCTTACAAACTCTTCTTGTGAAAGAATTATGTTCCCAGAATCTTGTATTCTTTGTGATTATATACTTAACCTTACTATTAAACTTATGAATAATCTTACTTTCTATGATGAAAACATTGAAAGAAACTTAAATCATACTAATGGTTTAATTATGGCTGAAAGATTAATGGCAGAAATGACTAGAGCTGGAATGGGTAAACAAACTGCTTATGCTATAGCTCGTAAAAATGCAATTAAAGCTAATAAAGAAAACTTACTTCTCAAAGATCTTATCTTAGCTGATGAAGAAGCAAGTAAATTCCTTTCAGAAGAAGATGTAGAAACAATTATGGACCCACATACTTATATTGGTTCTGCAAAAAATATTGTTGATGAAATATTAGAAAATTCTAAATCTTGGTTTTAAATCTAATATATGATTTTATTTATAATAAAAAAGACTAAGATGGATTTTAATAAATTATACTCTCTGATTTAAATGACAGAAAATGTAACTAAAATCATTAAACCAAGAGTTAATAAATATGATAATCTTAAAGGATTAGGTATCTTATTAATTGTTTTTGGACATTGTCTTTATGGACTTCCAGGCATTGCTGCAACAATTAGACAAGGAATATATATTTTCCATTTACCTTTATTCTTTTTTGTTGCAGGATACTTTTCAAGAATAAGACCTGATATAATTGAAAAATCAACAAAACGTCTTTTAATTCCATATATTGTTCTATCGATAATTTCATTTTTATTCTGTATTCCAGCATATACTACAGGAACATTATTTTTCAATCCTTATGGTGGTTTATGGTTTTTACTTTCATTATATTCAATGAAATTACTTTTACCAATATTAAATAAATTAAAACATCCGGTAATTATCACATTTATTATTGCACTTTTAGTAGGTTTTATAAAAATAAATGGTGAAATTTTATTTACAACAAGAACTTTTTCATTCTTACCAATATTTATGTTAGGATTTAAATTTAATCAATATAAACCTAAATTTGAGGAAAAATTAGCTAACCTTAAGTTAAAAAACTTAATTACTAATACAAAATTTTTAATAATAATATTGTTTGTATTATTTGGAGCATCTATGGTAATTGGTAATTATATAACTCAAGAATTGGTAGAAATGGCTCATGCATATGATGTGTCTAATATATTGACTAGTTTTGAGATGAGGTTCTTAATTATTATTATTGGTATACTTACTACATTGGTTTTAAATGAATTAATGACTAATAATGAAACATTTTTGACTAAATTTGGACGTAACTCTCTTGCAGTTTACTTATTACATATTTTAATGAGTAATCTTCAGTTCTTAGCTCAGAATAAAACAGGATTTATCAACAGCTCTTCAGGAAATCTATTTATGTGGATTTTATTCTCATTAGCATCAAGTTTTGTTATAACATTTGTATTATCTAGAGATCCTGTAACTAGGGTTATGAATCAAGTATTTGATTCTGCAACAGATATTATAACTGCAGTTTGTGTTGAAATAAAGAGGCCTCTTGAGAATAATAGTGTTTGTTTAAAATTAAGTAATTATATTCTTAATATTTATCATAATTATTATTTATGATGAGTTAAATTGACACGAAGTATAAATTAGTTAATATTATAGAATATAATTTCTTTATAACTTTTTATGGATTAAGGTAATATGGTTAAATTTGAAAAAATAGAGAAATTAATTGGTGTTTTATTAATAATATCTCCAATATTATTTATTATATTGGAATATTATGCATTACAACATTCTAACCTTCCTACTTTAACTGCATATCAAGGATTCTCTGTTAGTGAATTAGCTGTTCCTTTAGGAGATAATATTACTGCTCTTGCACCTTCTTTAAAAGTGATTTATACTTCAACAGTTAGTAATTTATCTCCTTATGCTTTTTTAATAAATATTGGATTTGTATTATGTGGATTAACAGTTTTAATAGGTAATTTTGCAGTTATTAAAAAATTTGTATCTAAATTTAAATTTATATTTTATTTAATAACTTTAATTTTATCTTTAGGTTTGTTTATTGTAGCTATTTTCCATACTGGTGCACCTGATTCTGAGGGTATGCATAAAATTGGTGCTTTGATGTTGTTCTTTGGTGGAAGTTCTTTATTGATATTTATGGGATTATTCTCAAAGGATATTCCTATTTATAAAAATGCTTCTCTAATTTTAGGGATTATAGGTTTAATTGGTGGAATTTTATTCTGCTCCTTTATTAATGACCCTGTATTGGGAGTTTATAGAGGAATTGTTGAACGTGGAAATATTTATGCTACATTAGTTTGGATATTAATGTCTGGATTTTATTTAATATTTAAAAATTCAAAGCATAATAAAACTAATATTATTAATTAATAGTTAATCTATGTAGATATTAGATATTAATAATTGCTGAAAAATCAAATAAAGTAAATTAGTGATTATATGGAACAAACAGATAAGATTAGTTTTAATGCAGCATTGAGACAAATATCTCTTAAAAAATTAGCATTAATTTCAATTATAGCTTTTATTATATTGATCATAATTGATATAATATTTGATTATGGTGAGGATTTATTTTTTGATTTATGGTTGTTAAGTATCTTTTTATACTTTATTTATAAATTAAAAGGGTCCATTGGAATTAAATATAATTTTAAAGAAATTTTCACTTTTAATAATCAAAAAGAAATTTGGTTTGTAGTTGTTACAAATCTTCTATTTGCATTTGGTGTTATAGCTTTAATGTCTTTAATCGAAATTTATTTTTCTGATTTCGGTTCTGCTGATCAATTAGCTCTTCAAGGAAATAGTATTAATACATTTTTATATGAAGCTTTAAGCTCTGTGATTATTGCACCAGTAATAGAAGAATTATTATTTAGAGGGGTTTTATTTAATAGGTTAAGTCTTAAAATCAAAGTTATTCCTGCAATTATAATTTCTTCAATAATATTCGCTTCTTTACATCAATTTGGAGGTATTACAAGTGCATTTTTATTTGGAGTATGTATGTGTATTATCTATTATAAAACAGATAATATTTTTTTAACAATGACTGTACATTTTTTAAATAATTTATTCTGTGTATTTATTGATCTTTTTGATTATTCTTCATTCTTTGCTGAACCACTTGTATATCCTGTTCTCATTATTTCTGTTATTGGGGCTCTTTTACTTATTATTTATATTGTTAAAAATCTTATTTTTATCAATAGAAATAAGTAAATTTTTTCTTTTTTTAGTGTTTTGTGTTTTTTTCTTTTTCTTTTCTTTTTTTCTTTTTTTAGTGTTTTGTGTTTTTTTCTTTTCTATTATAATAAATTTACAAAAAATATATAAATATTAAACATTAATTTAAAATTATGTTTAAATTTACTAAAAGAGAAGTAATGGATTTGCTAATTTCATTTTTAGTAATTTCTTTTGGATTTTGTATTTTATATTCTAATAGGAATTTTAGTGTTATTACTTTATTACTTCCTATAATTATGTTAGGTGTAGGTCTTGGATTTATATTCCATGAACTTGGACATAAATTAACTGCAATGCATTATGGATATTGGGCTGAATATAAATTATGGGTTTATGGGCTTGTTATTGCTATTGTGAGTTCATTTTTTGGATTTATATTCGCAGCTCCTGGTGCAGTTTATATTTATGGATATGATATGACTGATAAAGAGAATGGTATAATCTCAATAGCTGGACCGATTGTAAACATAGTTTTAACTTTAATCTTTTTAGCTATTCTTTATTCTCTAGGGACTTCTATATACTTTGATCAAACAGCTAATCTAATTGCATTAATTTGTATTATTGGTTCTAAGATTAATTCTTTCTTAGCTTTATTTAATTTACTTCCAATTCCAACATTAGATGGTTCTAAAGTATTAAAATGGAGCATTCCTATTTGGTTAGTAATTATAATTATTGCAGCATTATTAGTTTATCTTACTAATTTTGTTTTATTATAATTCATTTTAACAAATTTATTTTAATATAAGTTTATGTTAATTAGTTAATTATTACTCAAGTAATTATATTGATTAATTAACTATCTTATTTTTCTTTTTATTCTTAGGTGATATCCTTGAAAAACTATGATGATTTAAATGATTTATTTGCTAATATTTCTTTAATAAAATGTATTTTATTCTTTTTATTAATTTATCTTGGAATTACAGGATTATCATTTGTTTTTAATATTGATATGAATTCCTTGTTATTTAAATTTGCTTTATATGGATTAATGCTTATTTTTTTCATTTTTGCTCTTAAAGTTCCATTTAGGCAATTTAAGAATTCTTTCATTGCTTTGAAAAAGTCAAACATATCTTTTAAAGTTTTATTTATTGTAATAGCTAATTGTTTATTTACTGCAACAATATTCTTTGTATTAACTTATTTATCTAAGGTATACAATCTAAATTTTAATTCTTTTCTTTTTGGGTTTTTTGATTTAACGGATTATTTAGGATTAATTTTCTATATATTTGTAGTTATTATATTATCTCCAATTGTTGAGGAATTTTTATTTAGGGGTATTATTTTAAGAAAATTAGTTACAGAATTACATTTTGATATTAAATGGGCTGTTTTAATATCTTCTTTCCTCTTTGGAATTTGTCATAATTTTGGAGGAATTATAAGTGCATTTTTATTTGGAATATGTATGGCGTTTCTTTATATAAAATCAAAAAATATTTTCATTCCAATCTTAGCACATTTAGTTAATAACTTGTTATCTTTTATTTTAGCATGTTCTGGTGTTGAAATATTTTTATCAAATAACTTGATAATTAGTGTAATAATCATATTAGCTATTTTGACTAACTTTATATTATTTAGGGATATTTTTAGAGAATTTTCTAAATTGTAGATTTTTCTAAATAGTCTTAAAATTAGATCTTAAAATTAAATTTTATTTCTTCTCTTATTTTTTGAGTATTTTTATTTTTTATTTTTTTATGATTTTATTTTATTTATTTTTTTAATTATTTTTTTACTTTTTTTATACTGTGGTTTTATTAGTTTTTATAAAAGTAAGTTAAACTCGAAATTCAAATAAATAATCTTAAATATTTCTTATAATAAATCTTTTATAAATCATATGTTAGGGGTATTGAAATAATATTTTAGGGTAAACAATATTATTCTTGATAAATTTGATTATTATAATCATATATTAATAGGTGAGTGTATGCTATTCATTACATTAAAGGATAAAAGTACTGGGGAAATTTTTAATGTAGAAATACCTATTGTTGAATTTTTCAAAAAATCTAGTCAATTCAAAGAAGTTGAGTCTGAGGAAATTATTAAACATTTTAATTCATCTATTGTAGATTCTGACCATCTTATTTTAAGTTTAGACCCTGTTGATTTTAAGATTTTATTTTCTAATCTTCCAAATCGTAATGTTTTTAATTTTAATTATGAAATTAATGAAGGTAAAAGTATATTTGATATTTATGCTTCTCTTGAAATTATGGGTTTTAGGGATATCTTTAATAATTTAGAAATTGGCCAATCTAAAAGATATGATTTCTATATTTCTCATAATGGAAATTTAAATATTTATTATATTTTTACTATATATAAGAATCCAGGATTCATATTATTTGTTTCATCTAAAAATATATCTCAAGGATTAATTTTTAGAAATAATGATTTTATAGATTCTTCGGATGAGGGAATATTAATTGTTCAAAATGATTTAATTGTATTCACTAATTCTACTTGTGAAAGATTATTGTCTAAATCTAAAGAAGAATTGTGTGGATTAATTTTTAGTGATGCTTTAAATTCAATTGATCTTAAAGGTGGACTTTGTAAGTGTATTGATGATATTAATAAAGGTTACACTATTTCTAGGTCCTATGAGTTAAAAGGAGTTATTTCTGGGATAAAAAGACATTTTAAGGTTTTTGCTTCAAGTTTTATTTATGAATCTCTCCCTTCTGTTTATATTCGTATCATTGACCTTGATTGTTCTGATTTAATTAGTGAAGTTAATTTTGAAAATCGTAATGAACTACAAGTTCTTAGATCTTTTGCAAATATTGCTACTTTTACTCAAGATAATTTAAATGATAGTATTAAGTGGTCTTCAGAAGCGGGTTCTGTTTTAGGTATAAATCTTTCATCTATCTCTCTTCAAGAAGATTTGCTTAAATATATTCTTCCTGAGGATAAGGCTAATTTTGAAAAAATATGGGTTGAGTCTATTATTAATAAAAGGGATGTTATTTGCAAATTTAGAATTAAAAATAATGAGGGTGAGTTAAAATATTTATATTTATTCGCGAATATTGATTATTTAGATAATGAAATAACTAAAATTAAAGGTTTTATCCAGGATATTTCTAAGATTGCAAATTATAAATTGAAATATCATGAAATTAAGGATATTGATCAAATACCTTTAAAATCAGTTTATAGTAATAGTGAATTTTTATCTAAATTATTATTAATGTTGATTGATAAAGAATCTAAATTTTCTAGTGCTATAGAAGTTTTAGAAAAAACAAGAAATAGATTAAGTGCATGTAAACTTGCTTATAATTTTTTAGTTAATTCTGCAAAATTTAAGATTAACTTAAAAACATTTTTTGATAAATATATTAGATCTATTTATGAGTTTTATGATATTTCTCATATTAATTTAAAGTGGGATGTTGATAAATTTTTCATTGATTCTAGTTTGATATTGTCTATTTCATTTTCTGTTAATGAGATTTTAGCTGAAATTTTAAAATATGTTTCTCCTCAAGTTATTGAAAATATTAAAATTAATATCTCTAAAAAAGAAAATTATATTAAATTAGTAATCTGGACAGATTTAATTTTTTATGATGAAAAAGAAATATCTAAAGAATTTATTATTCTTAAATCAATTCTCAAGCTTTGTGAAGTTAATGATTATAATATTGAAGTTAATAATGAAGGAACGTTGTTTGATATAAATTTTATATTATGATTAAATATTCTAATTATTGTATAATTCAAACATGATTCAAATGGTTTTTTATATCTAAGTAAATCTTAAAATTAATTAACTTTTTATATCTAAAGAAATCTTAAAATTAAATAGCTTTTTATATTAAAAGAAATATAATTTAATTATTAACTAAATTATTATTGTGATATTATGGCAAAGAAAAATAATAAAATGAGTATGCCAATGAGTGGTGCAGGTTTAGTAAGATACTTTGATGATGAAAGTGTAGGACCAAAAATAGCTCCTGAGCATGTTATCGCTATTTCCATCATTCTTGCTATATTTTGTCTTGTTTTAAGATACTCTGTATAAACTTAAATTATATTAATTAATGAATTAATATGGATATTAGGTTATTTGTGTTGATTCATAATTATATAATCTTTTCTAAAGAATAGTTATAATATTGATTATTCTAATCTATTTAAAGTATTAACTATTCACTATTTTTTTATTTATAGATTATTTGATACTTTTATAACTTATTTTAATATTATATTATTCTATTTTTTTATAATGTCTAGTGTTGTTGAATTTTTAGTAACTCTTGTGATATCATGGATTATTTTGAAAGATTAGAAAGTGAAACTCATGAATTATATAAAATAGCTAATGAAGCAAGGTCTAAAGGCTTAGATGTTGAGCTTGAAACTGAAATTCCATTAGCTAAGGATTTAGCTGAACGTGTAGAAGGGCTTGTAGGTCCTAAAGGTATTGCTAAACGTATTAAAGAGTTAGAACAAGATATGTCAAGAGAAGAAGTTGCTTTTGAAGTAGCTGCTGAAATTGCATGTCAAGAATCTGATTTAACTGGTGAAAAGTTAGAAGCTGAAAAACAGAAATTCGCAGATCAAGGTTTAAGAACAGCTTTAGCTATTTTAACTGAAGGAGTAGTAGCTGCACCATTAGAAGGAATTTCTGGTGTTAAAATTAAAAATAACTCTGATGGTTCTAAATATGTTGGAGTTTATTTTGCAGGACCTATTCGTAGTGCAGGAGGGACTGCAGCAGCATTATCTGTACTTTTAGGGGATAAAATTAGGGTAGCTACTGGTTTAGATAAATATAAACCTACTGATGATGAGATTGAAAGATATGTGGAAGAAGTAGAACTTTATGAATCTGAAGTTACTAATCTCCAGTATTCTCCAACTCCTGATGAAGTAAGACTTGCAGCTCGTATGATTCCTGTTGAAGTTAGTGGAGAACCTACTGATCAAATTGAAGTATCTCACAGAGATTTGCCTCGTGTTGAAACTAATAATATTAGGGGTGGGGCTCTTTTAGCTATGGTTGAAGGAGTTATTCAAAAATCTAAAAAGATTTCAAAGATTGCTAAAAAACTTAAGTTAGATAGTTGGGAATTCTTATCAGAATATGCTAAAGGAGTTAGTTCTGATAAAAAAGAAGAAAAAGAAGAAGTTGTTGAAGAAAAAGAACTTAATCCTGAAGAATTAATTCCAACTAAAGAGGAACTTTTAGAACATTCTAAATATATTCAAGATATTATTGGTGGAAGACCTGTTTTAGGTTATCCTTCTGAAAAAGGAGGATTTAGGTTAAGATATGGTCGTTCAAGAAACACTGGTTTAGCTACAATGGGAGTTCATCCTGCAACTATGGAATTATTGGAGTTTTTAGCTGTTGGGACTCAATTGAAAATTGAGAGACCCGGTAAAGGAAACTGTGTGGTTCCTGTTGACTCTATTGAAGGTCCTACTGTTAAATTAAAAAATGGTGATGTTGTATATATTGACTCTATCAAACAAGCAAGAGAGCTTAAAAATCAGGTTGTAGAAATACTTTTCTTAGGAGATATGCTTGTTGCATTTGGTGAATTCTTAAGAAATAACCAACCTATGTTAGGTTCTTGTTGGTGTGAAGAGTGGTGGATTGAATGTATTCGTAATAGTGATAAATATCGGGAAAATCTTGTAGATAATCCTGATGTTAATTATGTTGAAGGTAAAAAGGTTTTAATAGATCTTAGTAAAATTAATCCTGATTTAGATCTTGTTGAATTAGAACATAAATCATTATCTTCTAAAGAAGCTTTTGATTTTACATATGAATATAATGTACCTTTACATCCGAAGTATACTTATTATTATAATGATATTTCAATTAAAGATTTGATAAATCTAAAAGAATGGTTAGATACTAAAAGAGATTCTTTTATTGAAGGTGAAAATTTTGAACTTGATGTTGCTCCTCAAAAGAGAATTCTTGAAGTTTTAGGCATTCCTCATAAATTTAAAGATAGTAAAGTTATTATTGATTCTGATTATGCTTATGCATTACTTAAAACTGTATCTAATGATTATTATGATGAGCTTAATAAAAAAATCAGAGATAAGACTATTGATGTTTTAAATAAAGATTTAGATTTTGAAGTTAAAGATAAAGCACCTTGTTATATTGGAACTCGTGTAGGGCGTCCTGAAAAATCTAAAGAAAGATTAATGAGACCTGCTCCTCATGTACTGTTCCCAGTTGGAACTTATGGTGGAAGTAGAAGACTTGTTGCTGAAGCTGCTAAAAAAGGTAAAATTAGTTTGGAATTTGCAAAAAGAGAATGTACTGAGTGTCATTTAAGTTCTTTTGAATCTATATGTCCTTATTGTGGTGCGCCTACTGTTATTTCTAAAGCAGGTATGAAAAATATTAATCTTAGAAATATGCTTGCTAAAGCTTCTGATAATGTTGGTGTTAGGAAAGTTGATGAAGTTAAAGGTGTTGTTGGGTTAATTTCAGAAGATAAACTTCCTGAACCTTTAGAAAAAGGTATTTTAAGAGCTAAAAATGAAGTATTTACTTTTAAAGAAGGAACTATTCGTCACGATTCTACAGATTTGCCTCTTACTCATTTCATACCTAAAGAAATAGGGGTTAGTGTAGAAAAACTTATTGAAATGGGTTATGAAAAAGATTGTTATGGTAAACCTATAACTGATGAAAATCAAATTATAGAACTTAGGGTTCAAGATATTGTTGTTTCAGATAATGCTGGTGATTATTTAGTTGGGGTGGCTAACTTTATTGATGATTTACTTGAAAAATTTTATGGTATGGATAGATTCTATAATGTTGAATCAAGAACTGATTTGATTGGTCATCTTATCGCAGGACTTGCGCCTCATACTTCTGCAGGTGTTTTAGGACGTATTGTAGGTTTTACTTCTGCTAGAGGTTGTTATGCTCATCCTTATTTCCATTCAGCAAAAAGAAGAAATTGTGATAGTGATGAGGACTCTGTTCTTTTATTACTTGATGCATTAATTAATTTCTCAAAATCTTATTTACCAAGTACTCGTGGAGGAAGTATGGATGCTCCATTAGTTTTATCTACTCGTATTGATCCTGAGGAAATTGATGATGAATCTCATAATATGGATATCTTTGAAAGATTCCCTCTTGAATTCTTTGAAAAAACTCAAGAACCTTTAAAACCTGCAGATATGCTTGAATATGTTGATAATGTAGAAATGCATCTTGGTACTGATATTCAATATCATGATCTTATGTTTTCACATCATACTTCTAGTATTCATGCAGGTCCAAAAGTATGTTTGTATAAACGTTTAGGTTCTATGAAAGAGAAAGTGGAAGCTCAAATTTCTCTTGCAGAACAGATTAGAGCTGTTGACCAGAGAGGTGTTGTAGAGGGAGTTTTATCAAGTCATTTCTTGCCGGATATTATGGGTAATTCAAGAGCTTTCTCTAAACAAAAAGTTAGATGTCCTAAATGTAATACTAAATATCGACGTATGCCACTTACAGGTAAATGTAAATGTGGTGGGAATCTTATTTTAAGTGTTTCTAAAGGTTCTGTAACTAAATATCTTGAAATTTCACAAGACCTCGTTCATAGGTATCCTGTATCTCATTATCTTCAACAAAGGTTAGAAATTCAAGAATTTGGTATTAATTCATTATTTGAAAGTGATAAATCTAAGCAAAGTTCATTAGATATTTTCTTTGGTTAGATAATTATCTAACTTTCATTTTTTTAATGATTTTGTATTGATTTATTATTTTTCTATTTTTATCTTTTTTTTAATTAGTTTGTGTGGGTTTATTATTTTTCTATTTTTATCTTTTTTTTAATTAGTTTGTGTGGGTTTATTATTTTTCTATTTTTATCTTTTTTTAATACTTTTTATCTTGTTTTTTAATACTTTAAATAAATTTATATGTTATTTTTTACATATTATAATATGGTTTTGAAGATATTTTTTAATTAATAATTAATAAATTCTTACTATTTGGATTATATGAATCTTTTTTTATTAACTGAATTTTTTGTAATCTATTGTTTAATTTATTTGCTATTATTTGTATTATCTTTTAATTTTTATGAAATTCTCTTATGTTGTTTTATTGTCTTATTTGATGATGGGAGAATGTTTGAGTTAGTTTGTTCGTAGAAAAACAAACAAGTTTATATACTTGTATAAATATAATATAATATGATATTGTGTATATGAATACATGCTTTAAATTTAATTCATTATATGTGGATGTGAAAAAGTGGAAGTAAAACATGTTGAAGATATAAAAAGAGCTAAAATCACTGTTAAAAAGAATAATGGTGTATCTGAAAGCTTTAGTTATGAAAAATTATTAAAATCTTTAGTTATGGTTGAAGCACCTTATTTTGAAACTGAAAATATTGTTTCAAATGTGGTAGAATCCTTATATGATGGCATAAAAACTAAAGAAATTAAAAAAATTGTTTATGAATCTTTAGAAGAAGTTGATCAAGAAGCAGCTAATAAATACTTAGCTAAAACTACTTTAAAAGTACGTTCTTCAAGAGATAAAATTGAACCATTCGATATGGCCAAAATTGCAAGTACCTTGGTTAATGAGACTGGAGCTTCCCAAGAAACTGCTTTTGAGATAGCTACTGAAGTTTGGAAAGAACTTAAAAAACTTAATGTAGATTATTTAACTGCACCAATGATTAGGGAGATTGTAAACACTAAACTTGTTGAATATGGTTTAGAAGATTTAAGAAGAAGATATACTCGTTTAGGTATTCCTGTTTATAATATTACTTCATTAATTGAAAATGGTTCTAGAGATAATGCAAATATGATGCACAACCCTGAATCTATTCATAAATATGTTGCAGATGAAGCATTAAAACAATATGCTCTTTTACACATGTTACCTTCTCATTTAGCAGATGCTCATATGTCTGGTGATATCCACATTCACGATTTAGAATTCTTTGCTGGAAGGCCATTAAACTGTCTCCAACATGATATTAGGACTTTTATTAGGTATGGTCTTAAAGTTGATGGTACTGGAGATCATACTTCTGTAGCAGCTCCACCTTCTCATATGGAAACTTTAATGAATCATACTGGTGAGATTATGCTTGCGGCACAACAAAATATGTCTGGTGGGCAAGCTATGTCTTTATGGAATGTATTTGTTGCACCATTTGCAAAAGGAAGAACTTATGAAGAAGTTAAACAATGTATTCAAATGCTTGTTTACAACTTAAATATGGCTTATGCTGCAAGAGGTTCACAAGTTCCATTTACTAGTATGCAACTTGAGTTCGGAATTCCAAAGTTCTTAGAAGACTTAACTGCTTATGGTCCTAGAGGTGAAGTTGTTGGTACTTATGGTGATTTTGAAGATGAAACTAGAATGATTCAGAGAGCATTTACTGAAGTATTACTTGAAGGAGATTCTGAAGGTAAACCTCATCTTTTCCCAAACACTATCTATACTTTACGTGAAGAAACTCTTAAAGGGGACTATGATGAAGATATGCTTTTAGTTCATGAGCTTTCTGCAAAATACGGGTCTTCTTATTTTGTAAATATGTTACCTGACTATAGAGGAAATATGGCTAATTATATGGGTTGTAGAACTTGTCTCCAAGATACTTGGACTGGTGACTGGGATGAAGATTGTTTAAGAACTGGTAACCTTGCTTATGTTACTTTAAACATGCCTAGAATAGGATATCAATCTAGAGATGAAGATGAAGTATTTGAATACTTAGATAATTATATGGACTTAGCTGTTGAAACTTTATTAATTAGAAGACAACAAGGTCTTAATTGTATAAATGATTTTGATATATTACCATTCTTAAATCAAAAAGTTGGAGATGACACTTATTATAGGATTAGAAACTCTACCTTATCTTTTGGTTTCTGTGGTCTTAATGAAATGTTACTTGCTCTCTTTGATGAAGGAATTGAAAATCCTGATGCAAATAAATTTGGTATTAAATGTTTAGAATATATCAATGCAAGAGCTAAAAAATTACAAGAAGAAACTGGTTTAAGATGGTCTGTATTGCAAACTCCTGCAGAATCTACTGCTTACAGGTTTGCAACTTTAGATAAAGAGAAATTTGGAGATAATGCAATATTACAAGGAGATAATAGTGCTAATTATTACACTAACTCTTCTCATGTTCCTGTAAACTCTAATATTTCCTTTGCAGATAAAGTTAAAATCGAATCTCAATATCATTCATTAACTCCTGGTGGACATATTTTCCATGCATTTATGGGAGAATCTTATTCTGATCCTGAAGCATTGATGAGTTTAACCAATAAAATAGCTAAAAAATCTGACATTGGTTTCTGGGCTTATTCTTCTGCATTTAGTTTCTGTCTTAAATGTAAAACTTTAATGAAAGGTTTAAGTAATAAATGTCCTTCATGTGGTGAATCTGCTGATGTGGAATGGTATGATAGAATTACTGGTTATGTGCAGCAAGTAGGTCATGCTAAATCTGCTAATGGTGGATGGAATGCAGGTAAACGTCAAGAACTTGTTGATAGACGTAGATTTGAACAATAATAATTAGTTGATTTATTTCAACTATTTTTTTTATTTTTTAATTTATTTTTCTTTTACTTTTTATTTCAACTGTTTTTTTATTTTTTAATTTATTTTTTTTTACTTTTTATTTCTTTTATTTTTTT
>JAKSUF010000080.1 GCA_024409145.1 archaeon
AATAATTAAAAAAATTAAAAAGAATATTTTAAATAGCTATTAAAAATATTCCAATTAATTAACTAATTGATTAATTAGATTCATTATTTAATTTTTCTATTTTTTTATCGAAGTCTTGAAGTTTTTTAGCAAGACCTGTGAAATATGGAATATAAACTTTAGAGAACTCTAATCTTTCAGGATTAGCTCCTTTTTTAGCTATTCTCTCTTTTATTTCACCAATCTTTCTTTCAACTTCATCATACATAAGGTCTCCAGGATATTCTCCAATAAAGATACCATCTGCACCATTTTCAATAGCATGTAAAATATGTCTTGGTCTTACACGATTTACAGAATGAACTTTAATAATATGAATAGATTCTGGATATGAAAGCCTATTAATTCCAATATTATCTGCTGCAGTATAACCTATTTGGTCTAAGAATAAAAGAATCATACGTTCGTCTTCTTTTTTATCCTTAAGCATACCATCAATTGTTGCAAATATTTTTTCATCAATATTACCATGAATAGTAATTGCATGTTCTTTACAAACAGTCATACATTTACCACAACCAGAACAAGACATTGGGTCAATATACATTAAATCATCTTTAACAGACATTGCTTTAAACTTACAAATATCAACACAACGACCACATAAAGTACATTTTTCTTCATCAATAACTCCTACAAATGGCTCAACTTCAATTCCAGAGTGAATAAACTCAGAAACCTTTGAAGCAGCAGCAGTTGATTGCATAATAGATTCTGTAATATCTTTAGGATCTTGAGCAGTACCACATACAAAAGTACCTTTAACATCAGTTGTAACAGGTTTAATTTTAGGATGTGATTCTTTAATAAACATATCTTCAGTCACACCAATATCCATTACTTTAGCTATTTCTTTAGTACCTTCAGATGGTTCAATAGCTGTAGATAAAACAACCATATCAGTTTCAATTTCAGAGAACTCACGTCTTAATGTATTTTCTAAACGTACAATTAATTTATCCCCATTGTCACTAACTTCACCAGGTCTTCCCCTAATAAGCCTAATTCCACTTTCTTGAGCATGTTTATAGTATTTTTCAAACATTCCAGGAGTTCTAATATCAGTATAACAAATTACGATATCTACATCAGGATATTTATGCTTAATAATATTTGCATTTTTAAGTGCAACCATACAACAAACTTTAGAACAATATCTATGACCATTTGGTTTTTCATCTCTTGAACCAACACATTGAATCATAACAATACGTTTAGGAACCTCACCATTAGATAATCTTTCAAGTTTACCTTTAGTTGGACCATTTACACCTAAAACACGACCTAATTCACTTTGAGTAATTACATCGTCATAACGAGAATAACCATATTCAGGACGTAAATTAGGGTCGAATAATTTATGACCAGTAGCTACAATTACAGAACCTACACTTAAAGGAATCATTTCTTTTTCTCCTCTAAGCTTAATAGCTTTCATAGGACATGCTTTAATACATTTACCACATTTAGCACAATTATCAATATCTACAACATAAGCATCAGGATAAGACTGTGAAAATGGTTTGTAAATAGCTTTTCTCATAGATAAATTATCATTCCAAGCATTTGGAACTTCTTCTTCACAAGCATCAGCACATTTACCACAAGATATACATTTTTCAGTGTCAACATAACGAGGTTCTTTTTCAACAATTAAATTAAAAGTACCTGCACGTCTTTCAGAAGATACAACTTTAGCATTAGTTAAAACTTCAATATTTTCATTCCAAACAACTTCATTTAAAATAGGGTTAAGTAAACATAACCCACATTCTTCTGCAATTTTAACTGGAGAAAATACTTTACCAATTTTAGCCATATTTCCTCCAATTGAAGGAGTTTCTTCAATAAGAGTAACTTTAATTCCTTGTTTTGCAAGAGATAATGCAGAACTCATTCCAGAAATACCTCCACCAATAACAGCTACATTTTCAGGAGTATGACAGAATATAGGGTCAACAGCTTGAGATTGTTTTACTTTCTCAATTGATGCTTTAATAAGAGTAATTGCTTTATTAGTTGCTTTTTCAGGATCATTATGAACCCAAGAACATTGTTCCCTTAAATTCACCATATCCATGAGATATGGATTTAAAGGTTGGATATAATCTTGGAAAGTTTTTTCATGAGAAATTGGAGAACAAGCTGCAATAACTACACGGTCTAGATTCTTATTTATAATACCATCACGAATAATTTTTCTACCATTTAAAGAACATAAATTTACAAAGTCTTCTACAACAGCAACATCTAAAGAATCTTTAACTTTCTCAATATCAATCATATCTGAGATGTTTCCTCCACATCTACAGATAAAAACACCTACACGTAAATCAGAAGTATCATGAGTCATTTAATTCCCTCCCTTATCATCAACACTATCTTCATTATCACAATTATTATTAGTTATCTCTTCTAATTCATCTAGTTTAATAATAGAATCTATTGGAATTGTATGTGTTTGAGTTCCAACAACACTATTCCAATCTGCACCCATTGCAATAGCTAAAAATTGAGCAATATTTAAATGAATAGTTTTAAATTCTTCACCAGATTGTTCAGCAATTAAATTTTGATATCTATCAAATTGAACATGACAATTAGGACATAAATGAATAAGAATATCAACATCATCTTTCTTTAAAGCCATTAATTTATCTTTAGTTACATCCATAGACAAATCCTTATTTGAATATCTTTGTCTAAATCCAGAACCACAAGTAGTTCTTTTATGATCATACCAACCAATTGTTTCACAGTTACATGCAGAAATCAAATCATCTAAAATCATAGGATTTCTTACACCACCAATTGTATCATCATAATGAACTTTACAATAATGACAACCATGATGAGTAGCTATTTTAAACTTAGATAGATCATATTTAATATGTTTAGAAATTTCATCTTTTTTATTATATAAAATATCTACAAGATGGAATATATTAGCAGAAGAATCTAAATCACCTTTTTCAAATTTTAAATCACTTAAATCAGATTCTTCGAAAACATCATTAACTCTTTCTCTAACATCATCTTTATTATTTAAAATATTAGCTACTTTTTTATTAATAGCATAACAAGTAGCACAAAGCATTACAAGATTAGGTCTTTCAAGAGTTTTAGCTAAACTAAAATTACGAGCTCCAAGAACAGTAGTAGTAAACTGGTCAAATATATCAGAATAATGACCTAAACCAGTACAACAGGTTTGTTTATCAGATACAAAATAATCTATACCTAATTTATCAAAAACAAAACATGTAGAAGATTCAATTCCCGGATATTCAACACTTACTAAACAACTTTTGAATAATAAGATATTAGAATCTGGAACTTCTTTAACTTTCCCATTAGGATTTTCTAAGATATTAGAATCTGGAACTTCTTTAACTTTCTCACTAGGATTTTCTAAAATTTCCTTATTTTTATTTTGACTCATAGTAAACCCTCTCTTAATTAGACTCCTTAGAATCAGCTACTTTTTTATTACAAGAAGCACATAATTCTTTACTTTCTAAACTATCACAAGACTCACAAACATCATTAATTTCTAAATCAGAATTATTATCTGCTTGTTTAATTTTATCAAGACGTTCTTTAAATCCACAATTTACAAGAAGAGTTCCAACTTCATCAATAACTTCTTGAGGTGGATAAACTGGAGCTAAACCTAAATCATCACGAACATTATCTAAATTTAATTTAAACTCCCACCAATCTTCCCCAACATCTTCACGAATATCATCAAAGAATACAGATGGAATACCGCCAATAGCTTTTGTAAGATAACTATCTCCAAATTCAGAATACTGAGAAATTTTATCAATGTTAATTCCTTTTGAAATAGCGAATTGTTTTAAGATTTGATTAACTTCACAAGCACTATTTCCAACAGGACAAATACTATGACAAGTATAACAATAGAAACAATTCCATATAGAATCATCTTCTACAATAGACATATCTCCTTCTAATACTCTTTGAATCATATCACGAGGATTATAATCAGAGTGTCTAGCAGCAGGACAAGTAGATGTACACATACCACACTGCACACATTTTAAAACCCCATTTTCTTTAGATGATTTAATATCATTAATAATAGATTCTGCAAAATCTAATGGAGTTTCTTCAATAGTTAATTTACTCATATTATTACCTTTATAAATATAATATAATTAATCATTTAATCAATAATAGAACTTAGAATTATAATCTAAAACTATCTTGAAAAGATATAAAATTATAACCTAAAATCATAACCTAAACTTACCCTCAAGAATTAAGTCTTTTAATTTATCAGATAATTTATTTGCTCTTAATCTATCAGATTGTCTACAAATAATTGGAACATCATAAGTAGTTCCTTCAATATTTAAATTAACAGAACCTGTATTAATATCAAAGGCATCTGCATTACAATAGTAAGCACACATTCCACAACCATAACAATCTTCATAAGCAATATCACTTTCAGACCCAGAATTATTGATTACAAATGCATTTGTAGGACAAACTGCTTCAACAGCACATTCTCCACAATCTATACAAGATTCATTATTAAATGTAGGTCTAAATTCAGAACCATCCCAAGTATCGCCGTAATTAATCTCATCAAGAGGCAAATGACGACCTTTAATATCTGCTACAGTTAAAGGAATATCTGAATTTTTAATTAAAATATTATTATAAATATCTTCATTTAACACAGGAATTGGAATAGCTACAGTATCAAATATTTCAGCACCTTCACCAGTTTTAAAACCACCTAAGAAATTATAATCCATTTCCTTAAGATTTCCTGTAAGCATTAAATTAGGTTTTTCAGGAGAACTTCTAGTACCATTAGCTAAAACTAATCCTTCAGCACCATTTAAAAGGATTTTAGTACCTGAGTTAATTACATCCATATTAGGGTCGTTTTGAAGAGGATTCAAATCCCCACAACCAGAGAAAGTAAGTCCAGATAAATTACCTTCAAGAGGAATAGCTGAAAAAATTGATGAAACAGATTCTTCAGATGGATTAGTAAATGCAGTGTAATTTCTAAATGCCATACGGGATCCAATTAATTGTGCAGTTCCAATTTCTTCAAGAGTAGTTGAAGATTCAATAATTTCACCATCAATAGATTCTGCTTTAATATTTATTTCTTTACCTTTAAGAATATCTTTTAAAAGGAAACCTCCACCATATTCTGGATTATCAACAGATTTACTAGTTCCAGATAAAATAACATCTACAGAACCTAACCATTCATTAGGACATGGACCTACAGTTACAGGAATTCCATTTAATTCAACATATTTAGCTCTTTTAAATACACCTGCTTCTGCAACAGTAATATTAAAAATAGCTGCAGTTCCACTCATAACTCCACAAGTTCCACAAGTAATTACATCAACATCTTCAAAAGAAGGAGCATTATCTTGTTTAATTAATTCTTTAATTTCATGTGCAGAAAATACATTAGCTTCCCCACTTTCAATTTTAGAATTAATTTCTTCAATTGTTCTTTTCATACTAAAACCTGCTTTAATAGACTAAAATCATAAATTAATAAAATATGTAGAAATTAAAGTTTTCCTAAAGTATCTCCTCTAAGACCATTTCTTAATGTTTCAAGAGAAGTAATATCTTCAGTTGAAATATTACCTAAATTGACATTAGGACCACATTTTAAGATGAAAAATACTTGTTGGTCTTTATTTGGAGCTTCCCAAAGAATTTTAGTGTTATCAAAATTATTCATAATCTGATCAATTTCATCTTCTTTAGCTTTACCTGATTCATCAAATATACCAATATTTTTCCCACCTTCACGTGCTTCCATAATAATTTTAGAAGATCCTGCATTTTTTTCAGCATTCATTAAATCAATCTTCTCTTCAATAGAAAACTCTTTATCCTTAACAGGGTCTTTTTTACCTACTTCAGATAAAACCTCAAATCCTTCAGAACATGCAAGTTCAATACATTCTAATTTTTTATCATGATCAAGAGTAATAGAACCATCAGATACTTCAACAGCTTTAAAACCAAGATTATGAGCTTCTTGGAAAAATTCTTCTAATTTATTATTCATATATGCAAGTTCAAATAAAGTTCCACCAGTATATGGTTGAATATCATAAGATTGATACATAGCTACTTTTTTAGAGATAATATCTTGTTCATGAACAATAGAAGTTCCCCAACCAAATTTAAGATAATCAACATATTCACCAGAAATTTTCATTAAGCTTTCTGCGGTTTCTAAACCTAAACCTTTATCTAAAACCATAGTTAAACCAGAGTTTCTAGGTTTTTCCTCATGCTTGCCATTTAATAAAAAATTAAAAGATTTCATAATAATCACATTAAGTTAATTTATAAGTAAAATATATTTTTACTAATTCAATTAAAACATTTGAAAATTATAAATCCATACTGATGAAAATTGCTATTATAGTGTGGCTTACG
>JAKSUF010000081.1 GCA_024409145.1 archaeon
ATAGTCATCAGACTCAATATTGTGATTATTCATATCTAAATTATCATCAGAATTAATCTCTCTATTTAATTCTAAACTAGAGTTATTACCAAATCTAGAATCTCTTTGAGAATCATGAGATATAGGAGTTATAGACTCATTATATCCGATGGAGTCATTATAATCATCATAAGCAGATTCTTGAAAATCACTTACAATCTTATTTTCACTTTCATTTTGAATTGGTTCAATATAATCCTCCTGAATTGGTTCAATATAACCACTATCAAAAGATTCATAATTATAATCATAATTTTCAGTATAATCTGAATTATCGTAATTTGGATTAGCATTATGAACTGAATCATCATAACTTATTTCATTATTTATATTGTCATGAATCTCTGGAGTTATTACTATATTCTCCTCAGGATTTGGTGTGATAACTGGTTCATATTCTTCTTCATGTAACCTATCAATTACATATATTTCTTCCCTTTCAATAGGATTTTCTATAAGTTTACATGCTTTATTGATATATTTAATTTCATTTTTAAGATCATCTAATGAACGAGCAACACCTGTTTTGTTAGATTTATAATTACTTGGATGTACTACTGCATTCTTCTTAAGAGCATTATCAAATCCAATAGCAGTATCATAATAATTAATTCCATCTTTTTCATTAGAATACTCTTCTTCATAAGAACTATTATCATATTCTTCTTTAGAATCTGGATAATAAACAGAACCTTCTTTATCTATATCTTCAGATGACTCGTTATTATGACTTGAATTTAAATAATCATTATTTTCTATATACTCATTTTCTGAATAAGTAGAATTATCTAAATATTCTGATTGATTATTATTCTCAGGAATTATATAATCATTATCAAAATTATTCTCTTCATCTTCAAAGTAACTTTCATATTCGGATTTATATTCAGAATTATTATCTACGGTATTAACTATGGTATTATCTACAGTATTATCTTTGTAATCTATGAAATAATTATCTAATTCTTCTCCATTATCTTCAAATATTTGAGATTCATTACCATTTAAAATATTTTCAGAATTTTCTTCATCATAATTATGAGAATTAGAATTATGATAGGATTCATCTTCTAAGATATCATCAAGATCATAATTAATATCATAATCTTCACGTAATTTTTCTTCAGTATTTTCATTTTCAGGAATATCTTTAAGATAATTTTCTTTAAGAATACTATCATCAAATGAAGATTTGAATTTAGGTCTTGATAAAGATTTATTATTAGAATTATTTCCAATATTCTCTACAATCATAGTATTATTAGATGATTTTTCTTCTTTAGATATTAAATCTAAATCTAATTCATTATTTGAAGAACCAGAGTTAGTTTTAATATTATTTTCTATAATCTCTTCATTGAAATTATCTTTATATTCGTCTTCAGAATAGTCATTAATCTTATTTTGATTATGTTTAAATTTCTCATTAATTTCATTGGATAATCTAGTAATAGACTCTTTATAGCTTAAGAATCTATTAGACTTTTTATTAGGTTTCCCATCTTTTCTTAAATCAACTATATCTGATTCCTCCATAGATTTTATATTTTCTTCTAATCCATCTACTTCATCAATTTCATCTATTGCATCTATTTCATTAGTTTCTTCAGTTTCTTTAGTTCTTTCAATTTTTTTAATTTTATCAATTTCATTTACTTCTTTATTATTATCCTTATCTAATTCTTTTGTTTTTAATGCTGAAACTTCATCAGTGATATATTCTGATTTAAAATCTTCTTCTGTTTCAATATATTCATCACTAAATTGAATATCTGTAGAATCTTGTGAATTTATAGGTACATCTATACTATTTGAAGAATTATCCATATCTAATTCATTAGATGAATTATTTAATATATTCTTTTCATTTAATAAGTTTTCTTCTTCAAATTTAATTTTAGAAATATTATTATTCAAATCTAAGTCATTTTTAGATTCAATATTTGATTCTTCACTTAAAGAATTATTATAATCTTTTCTGTTATAGTTAGGTTTATTAATGTTATTATGATTATCTAAACCATCAACAGCATCAACAATCACAGAACCATCTGAACCCTCAGAACCATCAACAGCATCAACAATCACAGAACCATCTGAACCCTCAGAACCATCAACAGCATCAACAATCACAGAACCATCTTCAATATTATCATTGACTTCATTATTCTTATTATCCTCATGTTTTTTAATAATAAATGAAGTTACTGGATTAATTTTCATAGATTCAAAAGCTTTAATTTGAGATTTAATCTCATTAGCTTTAGTATTATACTTAGTAAGTTCTATATATTTGAGTAACTTATCTTTAGCTAATTCTCTATTTCTATACCAATCTGTAGACCACAAGTGATAAATATTCCAACCTAAACCAGATAAAACTTGATCTCTAAGTCTATCTCTATCTCTAGCTACTTTAGAAGATGCATAAATTTCCCCATCACATTCAATACCTAATAAATATTTTCCAGGATTCTCATCATCAACAATAGCTAAATCAACTCTGAAACCTGCACATCCGATTTTTTTAGATACATCATATCCATTCTCAATTAAGAAATTAAATATAGCATCTTCAAATGGAGATTCATCATATTCTTCTACTAAAACATTATTAAGTTGAATATTTTCAGCATATTCTAAGAAACTTTTAAGAGATTTGACTCCAAAGGGAGGATTTGCAGTTAAATGAATATCATGAGACCTAAAGTTAGAGAATACGACACATTTCTCTCTAGCTCTTGTAATAAGAACATTTAAACGTCTTTCTCCACCATCTTGGTTTAAAGGACCAAAATTTAAGGACATTTTTCCTTCAGTATCATAACCATAACCAATACTAATTAAAATAACATCTCTTTCATCCCCCTGAATTGTTTCAAGGTTTTTAACAAAGAATCTTTCTGGTTTCTTATCAGAGAATAATGGTTCAAATTCAGGATGTAATTTTCGCTCAATTTCTAATTCTTCTAAAATTGCATTTTTTTGAGCAACAGAAAATGTTCCAACACCTAAACTTTTTTTATCACCATATTTATTAAAATGTCTAAATATTTCTTTAACAACATCTTTTGCTTCTTTTGGATTTGCTGACCCTTCACCCCTATGGTATGCAGTATCGGGATTATATTTAAATTTAAGTCCTAACTCTGGGTCATTATGAGAGGGAGATGGATAAACTAAAAGTTCATTGTCATAGAACTCCCTATTAGAAATATTAATAAGAGATTCATGTCTACTTCTGTAATGCCATTTTAACATTTTAACTGGGAATGAAAGTTTACATAAATGTAAAATACTTTCCATATCTAATGCAGTAGCTACTTCTTCCCCACTTTCAGAATCGGTCATCTGATCAAAAAAGCTTGTAGGAGGTAATTGTTGAGTATCTCCCATAACAACAGCTGTTTTTCCTCTCATAAATGCACCTAATGCATCTTCTGGCTTAACTTGACTAGCTTCATCAAAAATAACAACATCAAATTGTAATTTTGGATTAGTTGGATCTAAGTATTGAGCAATAGAAAGAGGACTCATCATGAAAACTGGTTTAATTTTCTTAATTGTGCCTCCAGCTTTTTCTAAAAGATTTCTAACAGGTAAATGTCCACTTTTTCTTGTAAATTCTCCTGCTAAAATTTTAGCTTCAGGATTATCCGCTTCACCAAATATTTTAGGGATTTGACTATTTAATTTATTAAATATTCTTTTTCTATTTAAATTAATAATCTTTCTATCTAAATCCTTAAATTCTTTTATCCTATTTTCATGTAATTCTCCAATGAAAGTAGCTAAAGTTGTTTCTTCAGCAAATACTAAATTTAAAAGACTATCAGCAAAATTACCTAAGACTAAAGATTTAACTTCATCTTTTTTAATATTCCTTTTTTCTATTGTTTTAACAAATAATTCTGCAGGAGTTTTTAAACAAGCTCTTTTAGTATTAGAATATTGTGACCATAAATGAAGACTAGATAATTGACCTTTCCATTTATTTAATTGAGATTCCCAACTTTCAAAACTAACATCTTTAGTTTCCTTTTTGAATATTAAAGAACTTCTTGGATTTAATTTAGATTCTAAATTTTTAAGATTATTATAGAAATTATTACCTTCAGATAAGTAACTTGCCATATCTTTCTCAGTATTAATTACAAATAAATCTTTAGAAAGTAAATCTATAGTGTTTTCACTAAATGTACCATTACTTAATAAATAAGTAAATTTATCCATCCATTTAGCTAATTCTTCAAGTTCTGAAATAGGAGTATTTTTAGACCAAAGATGACCAAAATAACGATTAGCTAAACGTTCATTATCTGAAATAGCTTGTCTTATTTTAATATTTTGTCGAATATTTATTAAATCATTTAAAGCTCTTTTAGTATCTGGAACAGGTCCTTTGTATAAATAAGAAAGTTCTTCTTTATATTGATTAGAACCAAATAATCTAAATTTCTTTTGAGATTCTTTTTCTAAATTATAAATAAGAGCATCTAAATCAGCAATCAAAATATTATCAGTAAATTTATCAAATAAATGAGCAGTTTTTTGATATTTTTCAAGTAATTTAATTAATTCAAAAGCTTTATCTGGATGTTCATACCATTCTCTATTAAGCAATATGGAGCTATCAATGAATCTTGCATTATTAGTATTTAATAATTTTAAGGCTTTAATTGAATCTTCATACTCTTGTAAAGTAGTAGGTGATCTAATCCCATATAAATCATTAATACTGGATATTTCATATCTAAATTCATTTAAAGATTCTAATGTATCTTTAATTAAAAGTTCTATTTCTCTTAAATCAGCAGGAAGTAAACTTTTAGGATTACAATAATTCCACGGATTATTTCTTGAGATAGTAGAATATAATTCAGATAAATTTTCAAGAGAAATAATAATATCATCTAAATCTTTAAGATTAACTTCTTCTGTATTCTCCATTCTAACTAAAGGAAGTATTTTTCCTTGTTTAGAGAAATAATCTTCAGCAGATTCTTTCATACCATATAATTCAAATGCTGATAAATTAATATTATATAAAGGTTTATGAATAACCTCTGCATAATCATCAAGTTGATTTCTTAAATTTTCAAGCTTTCTCAAAGTTTGATCTAATTTTAAATCTTTAGTAGCCCTAACATTTGTAGCTCTTTGAAGTTCTTTTAAAAGTTTTTTACGTCTTGTTTTATGAGAATGTAATTCTAAGACAAATTTTCCTAAACCCACATTATCTAATCTGCTTTTTACAACTTCTAAAGCAGCCATTTTCTCACTTACAAACAAAACAGTTTTACCCTCAGCAATTAATTCAGCTATTAAATTAACAATTGTTTGAGATTTACCCGTACCAGGAGGTCCTTCTACGACTAAATTGTGTCCTGCTTTAACATTTTCAATTACTGCAATTTGAGAAGAATCTGCATCTAAAACTTGATACATAGTTTTATAATGAAGTTTTTCATCGACTTCATCTTCTGTAAAAGTATCCTCATAAATATTTTTTTTAGGATTAAATATAGCTTCAATAAGTTCATTTTTTGTTAAATCAATATTATCTTTCCAACTTTCTGGATTAAGATCATTATACATAACAAATTTTGTAAATGAGAAAAATCCAAGAGCTACATTATCAACAACATTCCAATCTTTATATTTACGAATAACTTTATTTACACTAATTAAATATTGTTCAACCCCTTCAGCATGAGAAACTGGTTGGAATTTAGGTAATTTAATACCTTCTTCTTTAAGTTTAGCTTCTAATGAAATATTATGTTGTAAATCTTCTCCAGTCCAAGATAAAGAAAATGAATTTCCAGCTTTTTTACGTTCAATTTCAACAGGAATTAATATAAGTGGAGCTAAATTCTTTTGTTTAGGTTTTTTCTTATCTACCCATTCAACAAAACCACATGCAATATATAAAATATTATATCCTTGTTCTTGAACCATAGTTTTTGCTTGTTGATCAATATAAAACAATCTTTTTTGAAGTTCACTAGGGGATAAATCAGCTTTTAAAGTTTTATCTTGTTCAATTGATGAAAACATCTCTTTTGTTTGACTAATAAATGCATGAGCAAAAGATTTTTTAGATTCATCTTCCTTTTTGTTTGGTGCAAAATGCATTCTTTTATTATCCAATACAAGAGTTTTATAAACATTTAAAGGATTTTGGTTAATAATATTAAGAGTTTTATTACGAGATTTAAAATTAAGTAAAGGGTTTCTTAATGTTAAATCTAAAAGTTCTTTTCTTAGATTTTTAAACTCCTTTCTAATGTTTTTATTTGATGATGATTTAATTTGCATTATTTATCCCTTTTTTTTGATTGTTTTATTTAATTTTATAAATTAAATTTAATTTAAATTTTAGTTTTTATTAGATGTTTAAAATAATAAT
>JAKSUF010000082.1 GCA_024409145.1 archaeon
AAATAAATATAAACCAAACACAAAAAAATAAAAAAATATAATAAGTAAAAAAGTAAAAAATAAAAAAATAGAAAAAGAGAATTAATAAACTAACTAATTATCTTAATCAATCTTAATAAAAAAAATAGAAAAAGAGAATTAATAAACTAACTAATTATCTTAAAATAGCACCTTTATCTGCAGAAGAAACAGAACGTCTATAAATATTTAACCAACCTTTTACATTAGATTCAGGTAAGTCTGCATTAGCTATCCTTTCTTTTAATTCTTCATCAGATAATTCCACATTAATACTTCTATTTTTAATATCAATTTCAATAATATCTCCATTTTCTAAACCTGCTAATGGACCGCCACTTGCAGCTTCAGGAGAAACATGTCCAATACATGGACCTCTTGTTCCACCAGAGAATCTTCCATCAGTAATAAGACCTACATCTTTAATACCCATACCTGCAATAGCAGAAGTTGGATTAAGCATTTCCCTCATACCAGGACCTCCTCTTGGACCTTCGCATCTTATTACAAGAATATCCCCTTCATTAATCTCATGATTGAAAATAGCTTCAACAGCGTCTTCTTCACTATTATACACTTTAGCAGGACCTTTAAGATGCATTAATTCTTCTGGAACAGCACCTTGTTTTACAATAGATCCATCTGGAGCAAGATTACCTTTAAGAACAGCTAATCCTCCTTCAGAATGAATAGGTTCTTCCATAGAATGGATAACTTCACGATTAATATCATCAACATCAGAAATAATATCTGATAATGATTTACCAGTACAATTCATTACATCAGTATTTAATTTAGATTCAATAGTTTTTAAAACTGCAGGAATTCCACCCGCATTATCTAAATCAAACATAGTATCTTCACCTGCAGGTGATAAAAGTGCAATATGAGGGACTTCTTTAGAAATTTTATCAAATAAATCTAAATCAACATTAACACCTTTTTCTTCAAGTTCATAAGCAATAGCTGGAATATGAAGAGCAGTATTACTTGAACCACCAAGTGCCATATCCATTGCAATTGCATTTTCAAATGCTTCTTGAGTCATAATATCAGAAGGTTTTAAGTCTTCATTAACCATTTCTACGATTCTTTTACCAGTAGACTTAGCTAATTTTACTTTATCAACACTTAATGCAAGAGTAGTTGCACATTTTGGTAAACTCATACCTAAAGTTTCAGTTACACAAGCCATTGTATTTGCAGTAAATAATCCAGAACAACTTCCAGCACCTGGACAAGCAGAACACTCAAGAGAGTATAATTCTTCTTCAGTCATTTGTCCAGAAGATAATTTACCAACAGCTTCATAAACAGTGATTAAATCAGCATTTTTTCCTTCAAAAGACCCTGGTTTCATTGGTCCTCCAGTTAAAACAATAGATGGAATATCTAATCTTGCAGCAGCCATTAACATTCCAGGAACTACTTTATCACAACTTGGCATTAATACAAGACCATCAAAACTATGTCCTTTAGCCATACTTTCAACAGTACTAACAACAATTTCACGAGATGCAAGAGAATATTTCATTCCTTCATGATTCATAGCTATTCCATCACAAATAGCCATTGTATTAAATTCAAAAGGAATACCTCCAGCAGCACGAATACCTTCTTTAACATATTCAACTAATTCACGAAGATGAATATGACCCGGTACAATTTCTGTAAAACTGTTTGCTATACCAATAAATGGTTTATCAAAATCCTCATCTTCAAGACCACAAGCACGTAATAAAGATCTATGAGGAGCTCTTTGAATTCCTTTTTTAACATTATCACTATTCATAATAAACACAACCTTGAATTAGATTTAACATTATCTTTTTATCTAATCAAGTATCCTAAAAATATTGATTTTTTATAAGTTAATAATTTATTTATTAAACTAGCTAAACTAAACCAAATTAGAATATAAATATAATATTACTGGATTTAAATATATTTTATAAAATATATAAACATATCTTGAAATTAAACATACATGAAATGATAAAAAATAAAAATAAAGATTAAAATCATTTAAAAGCAATAGAATGAAACATACAATTTTAAAAAAATAAAAAATTATAAAAAAATTATAAAATAATACTACCAAGATTAAAAATAAAAACAAAAAATAAAAAAGAATTAATTAAAAGTTTAATAAAACTTTTAATAAATTGGATAAAACTCAGTATAAGTAGAATTACGTTCAATAGGGTCTCTACCAATAGCTTCAACTATTTTTCCAAGATTAGCAATACTGGTATCTACTCCATCAGGAGCTCCAGAAGCTGCAGAGAGTTCATCTCCACCTAAAGTTCCACCTAAATCATTAGCTCCACACATAAGAGAAATTTGTGCAAATCTGAAACCCATTTTTACCCAAGATACTTGGATGTTTGGAATAATATCTCTAAACATTAATCTTGAAACAGCATAAAGTTTTAAATCTTCAATTCCAGTAGCACCTAAGTTTTCTTGACCTTCTAAAAACATAGGAGAATTTTCATGCATGAAAGTCATTGGAATGAATTCAGTGAATCCACCAGTGTCTAATTGAATATCTCTAAGAATTTCTAAATGTTTAACACGTTCTTCAATTGTTTCAACATGACCATACATCATAGTAGCAGAACCTTTAATTCCAACATTTTGAGCTACTTTAATTACATCAATCCATTCTTGAGTTGAAACTTTCTCAGGACAAACAATTTCTCTAGAACGATCAGATAAAATTTCTGCTGCAGTACCAGGTAAAGTATCTAAACCTGCATCAGCAAGTCTAATAAATGCATCTTCAAGAGAGATATTACTAACCTTAGCTGCCTCATAAACCATAGTAGGTGAGAAACCATGAATTAAAACATCTTTAAAATTAGATTTTAATAAAGTTAAAAGATGTTCATAATATTCAATATCAGCATCTTTAAGTACTCCTCCCATTAAAGTAAATTCACGAGCACCAGTTTCAACAGCATTATTTGCTTTTTCAAGGATTTCATCATCAGATAAGATATATGCATGATTATCTGTTTCATCGCAACCAAAAGCACAGAATCCACATCTAACAGTACAGATATTTGTAAAGTTAATATTACAATTATTAATAAAAGTTACTTTATCTCCAACAATATCTTTACGTATAGAGTCTGCAGTTTTAAATAAATCAAAAAGTTCATGACCTTTAAGATTCATCAAATAGTTAGCATCTTCAACAGAAATAGGTTCATCATAAGCACTATCTAAAATTTTACTAGTTTTTGAAGCACCAATTTTTTCATTCATAATATTAGATAATATAAAACAGAATATATATACTTTTTTGTACTAAAAAGAACATTTTAACATTAAAAATAAAAAAGATTAAAAAATAAAGAATAAACTTATAATATTTCCTTATATAAATCAAATATATTATGAATAATTATATAGAACCTAAAAAAAACTAAAAAAATATAAAACATACACCAAACTAAAAAAAACTAAAAAAAGAAGATAAGAAGTGTATTTTTATTTAAAATTCAAATTTAGATAGGAATTTTCATTGTTTACATTTTTAAAAGTATTAAATAATTTATTATCTAACTCTTTTGAATTAAATATGGTAATTTCACCTACCATTTCAGTTAAACAATCATATAATGCATCAAGATTTTCGCCATAATATTCAGGCAAATCAAGTTCTTTTTTTAAATATGCATGAAAATTCTCACCCATATCCATAGCATCTAATTCAAATTTAGAAATTATATCACCCCAACTGGTAAATCATTTAGTAAATCACAATAATGAAATCATTAAGCAAATAACAAATAATAAATTAATTATTTAACTTAGTAAAAGAACTATAATGATTACTAGTATAATAAATACCCTTATAATCCGTAGAGTAAACTATTCTTTTTGCACCTCTTGTACTTTCACCTAAAGTATCAATATCACATTCTTTATAGGATTTATCGGTTGGTAAAATCTCTTGATTGTTTGTAAAAGTGTCTCCACCAATACACATACCTGGAAGATATTTCTCAATAGAACCACCATGCCAACCAATTCTATGAGCCTCAGATTTTGTAATATAATTTGAAGGTAATTTATGATACTTTATTAAATATGTTCCAACATCTTCTACAGAGTCATAATGTCCATTTTCGTGAATAGCATTATTATCAGTTAAATTGATACCACTATCTTCATTTAAAGTAGAAAATCCAAAAAATCCAGAGATAGCTAAAGCAATAATGATAATAATAGCCATTATAGTTAATTTCATATTTTTCAAAATAATCACTATCTACTAGTTTATAAATTGAAGTAAATAAAAATAAAGTTTTAGAATAAAAATAGCTATTATTATATAATATAAAAAATAAAACTTAACATATTATTTTAATTATAAAAATTTATTAAAATATAAGATATTAATTTTAATTTTATGACTTTAATTTTTAAAATTAAATATTTTAAATCATGATTAAAATTATCCTAATTAATAAAAACAGGTGAAAAAGATGCGAGTATTACTTATTCATTCTGATTATTTAAAATATGAAGTAAAAAAAGAAACTCCAGTAGCTGAAGAAATTGAAGAAGCTAAAAAAAATGGAGCTTTTGACGAATCTTTAGTCGTTTTTACTGCTGTTGAAAAAGAAGATGAAAAAAATCCTAAAGCAGTAGTTAAAAACTTAGTTAAAGAAGTTAAAAAAGTAAACGAACAAGTCAAAGCTGAAAATGTTGTTATTTACCCATATGCACATTTATCCTCTTCATTAAGTGGACCTAAAATAGGTGTTCAAGTATTAAAAGATGTTGAAGAAGCTCTTAAAGAAGAAGATTATAATGTTTATAGAGTACCATTTGGTTGGTATAAAGCATTTGAAATTTCTTGTAAAGGGCACCCATTATCTGAGCTCTCTAGATCAATCACTGCTGATGAATCTGAAGATGAAGAAGTTGAAGAAGAGAAAAAACCATCTAAATGGGTTATTTTTGATGATGGAGAACTCATTGAAACTGATGCATACACTTATGAAAGTTCTGATTTAGAAAAACTTGTTGAATATGAACTTGGTGTAGGTGCAAGTGATGAAGGAGAACCTCCACATGTTAAAATTATGAGAGAAAAAGAATTATGTGATTATGAAATTGCTTCTGATATTGGTAACCTTAAATGGTATCCTAAAGGAAGATTAGTTCGTGATTTACTCTCCGATTATGTTTATAACTTTGTTGTAGACCTTGGAGCTATGCCTATTGAAACTCCTATCTTCTATGACTTAGCTAATGATTCCATCCGTGAACATGCAGCTAAATTTGGTGAAAGACAATATAAAACTGCAACTAAAAAAGATTTAATGCTTAGATTTGCATGTTGTTTCGGTGCATTCCGTGTACTTGGAGACTCTTTCTTAACTTGGAAAAATTTACCTGCTAAAGTTTATGAACTCTCTACTTACAGTTTCAGATTTGAAAAACGTGGAGAAGTTGTAGGTCTTAAAAGATTAAGAGCATTTACCATGCCAGATATGCATAGTTTCTGTGCAGACATGCCTCAAGCACTTGAAGAATTCGATGCACAAGTAGATATGTGTGTACAAACTGGTGTTGACCTTGATGTTAACTATGAAGCTATTTTCAGAGCTACTAAAGATTTCTTTGAAGAAAACAAAGACTGGATGTATGCTACTGCAAAAAGAATTGGTAAACCATTACTCTTAGAAATATTACCTGAAAGAAAACACTACTGGTCCTGTAAAATAGACTTTGCAGCTATTGACTACTTAGGAAGACCTATTGAAAATCCAACTGTACAAATAGATGTTGAAAGTGGTAAAAGATTCAATATCGAATATATTGATGAAGATGAAAACCCTCAAAACCCTATTGTATTACATTGTAGTCCAACTGGAAGTGTTGAAAGAGTTATTTGTTCATTACTTGAAAAAACTGCTGCTGAAGATGGTAACTCCCCAATGTTACCTACTTGGTTAAGTCCAACTCAAGTAAGATTATTACCAATTGGAGAAGCTCACTTAGAATATGCTAATCAATTAGCAGATAAAATTGCTGCTAAAAATATCCGTGTAGATATTGATAATAGTAATGATAGAGTGGGTAAAAAAATTAGAAATGCTTCTAAAGAATGGATCCCATACATTTTAGTAATTGGTGATAAAGAACTTGAAACTGAAAGTTTCCAAGTTACTGTAAGAGAAACTGGCGAAAAAGTTGATATGACTGCAGAAGAATTAATTGCAGAACTTGAAAGTAAAAACGCAGGTATGCCATTTAGAAAATTACCATTACCTCGTAATACTTCCGATAGAATCAACTTTAAATAGATTTTATTAAAGAATTTTAAATTTTTAAAATTCTTCTTTTTATCTTTTTTTATAAAATTTTATAAATATTAAATTTTAATATATAGATTAAAACTTCA
>JAKSUF010000083.1 GCA_024409145.1 archaeon
TAAACTAATTTTTTTATTTCAATTTATATTTTTTTAATTATTATAAAATTAAATAGCTAACTTTATAAATGATATTTTATATATTATTTATTGGATAATATCAATAAAAGTTAGTCGCCAAATAACGGAATGTTTGGTGTTGTTTTTTTAAATTAAGCTATTTAATAAGTGTATATTGGATGATATGTTTATTTTTTTATTTATAATCGTTTTATTTAGCTTAATGTATGTAGTTTGATTAAAAAACTTATTAATGTATAATTAATGTATAATTAAGGTATATGATTAATGTATATAATTTATAAAAATTATTTTTAGTATTTGGTTTTTATTGATATTTACATTCATAAATTTAGTGAGGTATAATAATGCAACCTTTACAACAAAATGCTGGATATGATAGAGCAATTACTGTATTTAGTCCTGATGGAAGACTTTTCCAAGTAGAATATGCTAGAGAAGCTGTTAAAAGAGGAACTACCTCTTTAGGTGTTAAATCCAAAGAAGGAATAGTTCTTGTTGTAGATAAAAGAACTAGTAGTAGATTAGTCGAAGCTAAATCTATTGAAAAAATATTCCAAATTGATGATCATATTGGTGCTGCTACCTCTGGTCTTGTAGCTGATGCAAGAGCTTTAGTTGAAAGAGCACGTATTGAATCTCAAATTAATAAAATTACTTATAATGAACCTATATTAGTATCTGGATTAGCTAAAAAAATCTGTGATATGAAACAATTATACACTCAAAATGGAGGGGTAAGACCTTTCGGTTCTGCACTTATTATTGGTGGAGTTAATGGAGAATCTTGTAAATTGTTTGAAACTGATCCAAGTGGAGCTTTAATTGAATATAAAGCAACTGCTATTGGTTCTGGTGTAGGTCCAGCTATGGAAGTATTTGAAGAAAGATATGATGATGACTGTACTTTAGAAGAAGCTATTGAATTAGCTTTAGATGCACTTTATGAAGCAACTAATGGTGCAACTACTGAAAATAGTGTTGAAATTGCAGTTATTGAAGTAGCTACTCAAGCTTATAGAAAATTATCTGATGATGAAGTAGCTAAATATGTTGAAGCTCTTCTTGAAAGAAATGTTGAAGAAGAGGAAGAAGAATCTGAAGATGAAGATGCTGAGGAAGAAGTTGAAGAAACCGAAGCTGATGAAGAATCTGAAGATGAAGAAGCTACTGAAGAAGATGAAGAATAATTCCATATTTTAGAAGGTTTAAGTATGGTAAATATAGATGAAGCTATTATTGCAAGACTTGAATCATTTGGTGAAAAATTTGAAATTTTAGTTGATGCTGATTTAGCTGCTGACTTTAGAAATCCGGATAATGAAAAAGAAATAGCTATTGAAGATATTTTAGCTGTTGAAGAGATTTTTAAAGATTCTAAAAAAGGAGATAAAGCATCTGAAGAAGCTATGAACAAAATATTTGAAACTACTGATGTTTTAGAAGTTGCAAGTCAAATCCTTCATAAAGGTACTGTTCAATTAACTGCTGATCAAAGAAGACAAATGCAAGAGGATAAAAGAAAACAAGTCATTTCTACTATTGCAAGAGAAGCAATTAATCCTCAAAATGGTCTTCCACATCCTGCTCAAAGAATTGAAAATGCAATGAATGAAGCTAAAGTTAAAATTGATGCATTTAAGTCTGTAGATGAGCAAGTTCAAATAGCTTTAAAAGGAATTAAACCATTAATTCCTATTAAATTTGAAAGAATTAAAATGGCTGTTAGATTGCCAAGTACTGCTGCAGGTGGTGCTTACTCTGCAATCCGTCCTTTTGGAAATATTCTTAATGAAGAATGGCAGCAAGATGGATCTTGGATAGCTATTGTTGAAATGGCTGGTGGACTTCAAGATGATTTTAATCATAAAATGGCTTCTATCTCTGGAGGAGAAGCTGAAACTAGATTAATTAAATAATTAAATATTTTTAATGATTATTTAGATAATTTATTTTTTTAATTATTTCTTTAATTATTTTTTAATCTTTAATTGTTGGATGATATACTTATATGGGAAGTATATGTATGATATATGTAAATGAAAAAGATTTAGTTGTTCCTGGAGAAGTATTAGCTGAAGGTGACTATTACTCTGGAAGAGGAACATTTGAGGAAGATGGAAAAGTTTGTTCCAAACTTTTAGGTTTAGTTTCTTTAAGAAACAAGAAAGTTAGTGTAATTCCTCTTAAAAGCAAGTATCTTCCTAAAAAAGGTGATGTTGTAATTGGTAAAATCCAAGATGTTAGGTTTTCTATGTGGGAAGTTGATTTAAACTCCCCTTATTCTGGTATCTTACCAGCATCTGAAGTTTTTGGAAGAGATAAAAAAGAATTAAGTAGAGTATTTGATGTCGGGGATGTTTTATTCTTAAGAATCGTTGATGTCGATGAAGTTAAAAAAGTTAAATTAGGACTTAAAGGCCGTGGAATGGGTAAGTTTAAAGGTGGAATTGTTGTAGATATTGCACCAACTAAAGTTCCTCGTTTGATTGGTAAAAAAGGTTCTATGATTAATATGATTAAAAACAAAACTGGTTGTAAGATTGTTGTTGGTCAAAATGGTCTTGTTTGGGTTAAAGGTAGCGACGACATGGAACAATTAGTGAGGGAGATTATTAATTTAATTGAACGTGAAGCACACACTTCTGGTTTAACTGATAGAGTTAAAAATAAACTTTACTTAGATATTGATGGTGAATTGCCTGAAGATAAGGAAGCAAAACTTGCTGAAGAAGCTAAAGTTGCTGAAAAAGCAGTGGATGAAGGTTTAAAAGCACCAGAAATTCAAGATTTTAGAGATGAAGTTGAAGAAGAATTAGCTGCTGAACAAGCACTGGAAGATGAAGAATCTGAAAGTGATTCTGATGATTTTGAAGATGATGTAGCTGATGAGTCTGTAGATTGTTCTGATGATTTTGAAGATGATGTAGCTGATGACGAAATTGTTGAAGAATTAATTGATGATGAGATTGGTGAAGAATCAGTTGAAGATGATTCTGCTGTGGAAATCTTTGATTCTGAACATTTAGATGGTGAAGTCTCTGATGAAGAAAGTTCTGATGATGAAGAATCTGAAGAAAATTTAGAAGAATCTATTGAAACTAAAGAATCTGAAGATAAAAAAGAATCTAATAAAAAATTTGTTAAAAAACATAAATTTTTAGATACTTTTGAATCTATTAAAAAACAAGAAAAGAGAAATAAATCTTCTTTTGTTGGAATTTCTAGTCCAAATTCAAGTTCTCCAACTTTAAATATAGGAAATGCTGGAAAAAAAGCTCCTAAATGGAGAAAAAGACTTTAATTTAGTTTTTAGCTTATTAGAATTAATTTGGTAAGAAATGATGATTTAGTTTTTTTAGCTTATTGGATTTAATTTGATATAATTAATTGATTTATTGTGAATATTATTCGTGTAATTTAAAGAGGTGTTTTTTATTACTTCAAATGATAGAAAATTAAGAGATGACGGAAGAGCATATAATGAAATCCGTCCTTTGAAGATTGAAGCAGGTGTTCTAAAAAGAGCTGATGGTTCTGCATACTTAGAAGTTGGTGGAAATAAGATTTTGGCATCTGTTTATGGTCCTAGAGAATCATATATTAGACGTTTATTAAAACCAAATACTGGAGTTATTAGAGTAAGATATAATATGGCTCCATTTTCTGTTGATGATCGTAAAAGACCAGGTCCAGACAGAAGATCTAATGAAATTTCTAAAATTGCTGCTGATGCACTTAGGCCAGCTTTAATGTTAGAAAAATTCCCAAGATCTATGGTTGATGTTTCTATTGAAATTATTGAAGCTGAAGGTGGAACTCGTTGTGCAGGTATTACTGCTGCGGCAGTGGCTTTAGCTGATGCAGGTATTCCTATGAAAGATATTGTTGTAGGTTGTGCTGCTGGTAAAGTTAATGATGAAATTGTTTTGGATTTATCTGAAAAAGAGGATAAAGAAGGACAAGCGGATGTACCTATTGCAATAATGCCTAGAACTGGTGAAATTACTTTACTCCAAGCTGATGGTAATTTAACTGAAGAAGAATTTGAAGAAGCTTTAGATTTAGCTATTGAAGGTTGTAAACAAATAGCTGAAGTACAAAATGAAGCTCTTAAAAAAAGATATGGTGTTGATTTATAGGTGGTTAATATGAAAGTTGTACCTGAAATTTCAAGAAGAAGTATTACAAGACTTATAAGTGAGGGTAAAAGAGTTGATGGAAGATCTTTTGATGAAAGAAGGGATATTTTCATTGAACCTAATGTAATATCTAAAGCAGAAGGTTCTGCAAGAGTTAAATTAGGAGATACTCAAGTTATTGTTGGTGTTAAACCATCTATTGGCGAACCTTTCGCTGATACTCCTGATGTTGGGGTTTTAATGACTAATTGTGAACTTTTACCAATGGCTGCTCCTGAATTCGAACCTGGACCACCTAGTCCTGAATCTATTGAACTTGCACGTGTTGTAGATCGTGGAATTCGTGAAAGTCAATTAGTTGATTTAGAAAAACTTTGTATTGAAGAAGGTAAAAAAGTTTGGATGCTCTTTATAGATATTCATGTAATTGATTATGATGGAAATCTGTTTGATGCAGCAAACCTTGCAGTTATGGCTGCACTTATGAATACTAAATTACCTATTGCAAGTTATGTTGATGATGAAGTTGTTTTAGATGAAGAAAACTTCATGGAATTACCTGTGAGAGATAAATTAGCTTTATCTACTTTTGTCAAAATAGGTGATGGTATGGTTTTAGATCCTTCTTTAGATGAAGAAGAAATATTAGATGCAAGAATAACTATTGGTGTTACTGATAAAGGTAATAACATTTGTTCTATGCAAAAAGGTGGAGATGTTCCATTAACTAGAGATGAAATTCTTGATGCAGTTCATATGGCATTTACCACAAAAGATGATTTATTAAGATATCTTAATTAAATCTTCTTTTAATTTTTTATTTTTTTTAATTCATTGTTTGTAAATATATTTGTGTTTTTTTATTTGTTATTTGTAAATAAATTATGCGAGTATCTTTTTATTTGACCATTTTTATAAAGGTCTTTCTTATTTTCAAATAATTAACCATTAACTTTATATACTTTTAAAAACTATATATTAATGTTAGTTATTTTTATAGCATTTTTAATAGCTATAAATTATTCTTATATTTTTCATTAAACTTTTCTAATTATATTTGAGGGTTATTAAAAGTTTTAAAACTAAGTTAAGTTTAATGAGGATTTATTTAATTATTATTATGGAGATATTATTATGGCAAGAACAAGAAAAGTTGGTATTACTGGTAGATTCGGTGCTAGATACGGAAGAAAAGCTAAAAGGCAAGTTAAAAAAATTGAAGAAAACATGAAAAAGAAACATGTTTGTCCTAAATGTGATAGACCTGCTGTTAAAAGAGTTAGCGCTGGAATCTGGAAATGCAGTAAATGTGGTGTAGTATTTACTGGTGGGGCATATGTTCCTGAAACTCCTATGGTAAAATCTGCAACTCGTAACATTAAAAGAGTAGTTGGAGGAGAATAATTGTACAGATGTCCTGAATGTGGAACTGAAGTTGACCATAAAGGATATATGGAAAACAAATGTCCTAAATGCAGATATAGGATTTTATTTAAAAAAGTTCCCGAAGTTCGTAAACTTGTTAAAGCAAGATAGTTATATTTGTAGTAATTAGTTTTGTTCTTGTGCAAATACTATTATCTTTCCATAATTTTTCTATTTTGCTTTTTAACTTAAATTAATTACTTTTAACTATTTTTAGAACTATTTTTATAGTTATACTTTTATTTTAATAAACTATTTTTAATTGTAGCTATTCTGTTTTAGCTATACTTCTTGTTACTTATTATTTATTCTAATTATTTGCTAAGTGATTATTATGCTTATTTCTACATCAAGAAAACCATCTCAAAAAACAAGAACTTTTTGTAAGAATTTTCAACATGCTTTTGGTTTTGAATATGTTAATAGGGGAAAAAGTAGCTTAAGAGAGCTTCTTATCAAAGCATCTCAATTAGGGCATGATTCTCTTGTTTTAGTTTACCAAATTAAAGGAAATCCAAGTAAATTAACTTTTTATAATTTAAAAGGTGAAGAAACATTAGCTCTTCTTGTTTCTGTTAGTACAACTAATGAACGCCTTCATATTAAACCTGAAGATCTTAAAATTAAATGTGGAGTTGAAGAATTAGACTGTTTAGCTGAGATTTTAGGTTTTGAACTTACAAAAGACCCTCTTGAAAGTAATTATGTAAGGATATCTTATGCTGATTATGATGATGAGAAAAATTTTGCAATAATTTATTTTGTAAATAAAAAAGGAGAGCAAATAGATCTTAGAATTAATGTAAAGAAGATTTCTGAATAGTTTTTCTTTTTATTCTGGTATTTTGGGATGTA
>JAKSUF010000084.1 GCA_024409145.1 archaeon
ATACTTTATTTAATTATAATAATTTATACTCTATTTATTATAATATTTTATAATTTATTAAATTATATATTTGGATTTATAATTAGTTTTAATATTATTCTTAAAACATAAATCTATCACTAAGTAGATCTTCTTTATTGAAAGGAACTCCTTTTTCCTCTATATCTACTTCGGCAGTATTGATTCCTTTTTCTGCAAGATGTTCTAAGAATTTTCTAATTAAATTATTTACATGAATTTCATCGTAGTCTTCATTTGATTGACTTGATTTCCAAGATTCATATTCTTTTAAAACTTCTTTTAAAGACATATTTTCAATCATCATATAAATCACCTTTATTTAATATAGGATTCATTATTGTATTTAATTCTTTTTAATTTATTCTAATTTTCTGGTATTTATCTAAAATCAATACAAACCTTTATATATCTATTTAAACATATAATATATTAGTTTTAATCGGAAATATGTTTCCGACTGACAAAAATTATTTAGTGATATTATGATTAAAATAGGAATTTTAGGTTATGGAAATCTTGGCCGTGGAGTAGAAAGTGCTGTAACTCTTAGTGATGATATGGAGATTGCAGGAGTTTTCACTAGACGTGAACCTGAAACTGTCGAAACTCAAACTGATGTACCAGTATTCAAAGTAGATGATCTCTATGATATGAAAGATGAAATTGATGTATTAATTTTATGTGGTGGTAGTGCAAATGATTTACCTACCCAAACTCCAGAATTTGCAAAATACTTCAATGTAATTGATAGTTTTGATACTCATGCTAAAATCCCTGAACACTTTGAAAATGTTAACAATGCTTGTTTAGAAGGAGAAAAAATTGGTATTATTTCTGTAGGTTGGGACCCTGGTCTCTTCTCTGTTAACAGATTATATGCTCAAGCTATCTTACCTAAAGGAAATGATTATACTTTCTGGGGTAAAGGTGTATCTCAAGGACATTCTGATGCAGTTAGAAGAATTGATGGAGTATATGATGCTCGTCAATACACTGTTCCTGTAGAAAGTGCTTTAGAATCTGTTAGAGCAGGTGAAAATCCAGAACTCACTACTCGTCAAAAACACACTCGTGAATGTTTTGTTGTAGCTGAAGAAGGTGCTGACTTAGCTAAAATTGAAGAAGAAATTGTAACTATGCCTAATTACTTCGATGAATATGATACTACTGTTAACTTCATTAGTCAAGAAGAATTAGATGCAGAACATTCTGGTATTCCTCATGGAGGTATTGTACTTAGAAGTGGTTCTACTGGTTTAAATGATGAAAATAAACACATTATTGAATATAAATTAACCTTAGATAGTAACCCTCAATTTACTTCCTCTGTATTAATCGCATATGCAAGAGCAGCTTACAGATTATATCAAGATGGTGTTGTAGGTTGTAAAACTGTATTCGATATTGCTCCTGGATTATTACATCCAGAAACTCCAGAATATCAACGTAAAAACTTATTATAGTTTTTACATTTTACTTTTTTTATTCTTTTTATTTTTATTCTATTCTTGTTAAACTTATTTTATGTCAAAAGTTAATAACTTTCTTTTTTATATTATTATTTATATACTATTTTAACATAAATATAATATATAATTAAATTTTATTTATAAAACATTCTTTATTGGGGTTAAAACTTGCAAAAAATAATAAATACTCATTGTCATATTTATCCTAGTAAAATAGCATCAAAAGCTGTTGAAAATATTGGTAATTTTTATGATCTTAATATGTCTTTAAATGGGACTATTGAAGGTCTTATTGAAGATGGTGAAAAAATAGGAACTGTTCATTATTTAGTTCATTCAGTAGCTACTACTCCTAAACAAGTTAGGTCTATTAATGAATTCATATCTACTGAAATAAACAAGTTTCCAGATTTATTTACTGGTTATGGAACTTTACATCCAGATAGTGAAAATATTCAAGAAGATATTGACTATCTTATTAGTTTAGGACTTAAAGGTGTTAAAGTACATCCTGATTTTCAACAATTTGCTTTAAATGAAGAAAAATCTTTTAAACTTGCAGAAGTTGTTGAGGATAATAACTTACCAATAATGATTCACTGTGGTGATTTTAGGTATAACTATTCTAATCCTGAACAATTAAAAGGGATAATTGAAAATTTCCCAGATTTATCTATTATTGGAGCTCATTTTGCAGGATGGAGTGTTTGGGAAGAATCTGTTGAAGAATTTGCAGGAACTCCAAATTTAATGGTGGATTTAAGTTCCAGTTTATATGATATTAGTCCTGAAACAGCAAAAGATTATATTTATGCTTTTGGTGTAGATAATGTTTTATTTGGAACTGATTATCCTATGTGGATTTCAGAAGAAGAATTAGAACGTTTTCATAAAATTAATCTTACACCTGAGGAAGAAAATAAAATTCTGTATGAAAATGCAGCTAAGCTTTTAGGTCTTATTTAATTATTAAATTCTTAAATAACTTATTGATATTATGGAAAGAGAAGAAAGAGATAAGTTGGGAAAACGAGCTGTTTCTGTAGCTATTGTTGGTAATATTTTCTTAACTGTTTTTAATATTATTGTAGGTGTTATGAGTGGAAGTTATGCTCTGATTTCTGAAGGAGCTCATACTATATCTGATATCACTACATCTATAATTGCATTCATTGGTTTTAAAATAGCAAGTAAACCTGCTGATGATGATCATCCATTAGGTCATGGGAGGGCTGAAGCAATTTCTGGTTTGGTTATAGTTGTTTTCTTAGCTTTAATTGCTTATGAGATAATTCGTGGAGCTATTGAAAAATTGTTCTTTGGAGGAGTTACTACTGTTCCAGATTCCTTAGCTATTGTTATGGCTATAATTGGTGTTTTTGTTAATCTATTAATGAGTCAATATATTATTAGATTAGGTAAAAAAGCAAATAGTCCTGCTATTGTTGCTGATGGTAAGCATCAAAGAGTAGATATATTATCTTCACTTACTATTTTATTTGGTGTCTTAATTGCTCAATATGGTTATCCTCAGTTAGACCCAATTATCGGTTTAATAATTGGTATTTTAATTATTAAAACGGCTTTTGAAATTACTCATGAAAACTTAAATAATATTATGGGGACTGTTCCATCTCAAGAATTAGTTGATGAAATTATTGAAGTTGCTAATTCTATAGGTCCTGTTTGTGACTCTCATGATGTTAGAGTAAATTATTTTGGTTCTTATGCTACTGTAACAATGCATATAAAGTTACCTGCGAATATGAGTCTAGAAGAATCTCATAAGTTTGTTCATTTAGTTCAAAATAAAATATTGGATACAATAGATATTGTTCAAAGAGTTACTGTTCATGCATGTCCTGTTGGTATTGAGTATAGTCATAATCAACAATTAGATTAACAATTTTTTATTTTTTCTTTTAGTTTTTTAGTTTTTTAGTTTTTTAGTTTTTTAGTTTTTTAGTTTTTTAGTTTTACCATAAACTTTATATATTATGTATAACAATTGTTATATATAGAATGTTCAAAGATGTTAGGAAATTAGAATATTATTAGATTATTATACTTATCTAATTTATTCTTATTTTTTATTAAAATTTATAACAATTGTTATATTTTGAATATTTCTATTTTAAATTTTTATTAATTAAAAAAAATTGTATATTAAAAATTATATTTATTAGGTGATTATTATGGTTAACAATGATTATGGATTAAGTACATTAGGATTACACGCTGGACAAGAAGAAGCAGACCCTGTTACTGGGGCAAGAGCTGTTCCAATATACCAAACATCTTCTTATGTTTTTAAAGATTCGGAAGAGGCCGCAAATAGATTTGCTCTTAAAGAGTTTGGTCAAATATATGGTAGATTAACTAACCCTACATCAGATGCATTTGAAACAAGAATAGCTGCTATTGAAGGAGGTAACTCTGGAATCTCTACTTCTAGTGGATTAGCTGCTATTACTTATGCTATTTTAAATATTACATTACCTGGTGATGAAATTGTTTCTGCAAATAATCTTTATGGTGGAACTTATCAGTTATTTAATTATACTTTTAAAGAGTTAGGTCGTAATGTAATATTTGTGGATTCTCAAGATTTAGATGCTTTTGAAGAAGCTATTACTGATAAAACTAAGGCAATTTATGTTGAATCTATTGGAAATCCAAAATTAGATGTTCCTGATTTTGAAAAATTATCTGAAATTGCACATAGGCATGGTATTCCTTTAATTGTAGATAATACTGTAGGTGTAGGTATTGTAAGGCCATTAGAACATGGTGCAGATATTATTGCAGCATCAGCAACTAAATTTGTTGGAGGTCATGGAACTGCCATTGGAGGTTATATTGTTGACAGTGGTAAATTTAATTGGAATAATGGTAAATTCCCTACTATATCTGAAGCAGATCCAAGTTATCATGGTTTAAATTATTGGGAATCTTTTGGTAATGTTCCAGAACTTGGTAATATTGCATATACTATTAGAATTCGTGCTAGATTACTTAGGGATTTAGGTGCAGTTTTAGCACCAGTTCATAGTTTTATTTTCTTACAAGGACTTGAAACTTTAACCTTAAGAGTAAATAAACATTCTGAAAATGCATTTAAAGTAGCTAAACATTTACAAGAACATCCTGCAGTATCCTGGGTAAATTATCCTGGACTTGAAGATCATATAAGTCATGATAATGCTAAAAAATACTTAAATGGTAAATATGGTGCTATTTTAGGATTTGGTATAAAAGGTGGTGTTGAAGAAGCTAAGAAATTTATTGATAATGTAAATTTATTATCTCACCTTGCGAATATTGGGGATGCTAAAACATTAGTTATTCATCCAGCATCTACTACTCATCAACAGTTATCTCCAGAGGAACAAGAAAGTACTGGTGTAAGTCCTGACTTTATAAGAGTGTCTGTAGGTCTTGAAGATGTTGAAGATATTATTGCAGATATTGATCAAGCATTAGAAAAAGCTGTTGGCAATAATATTAATTAATTATATGTATACTGAATGAATAAATTATATGCTGAATAAATTATATTAATTATCATATTATTAATCATAATATGATTCTTAAAAGTATATAATGATTCTTTAATAATATTATGGTTTAAAACAAGTTTAAATAAATAATATAATTTAAATATAAAATAATTTAAAAAATATAAAAATATATAATGAGTTGATTTTATGGTAAATATTCCTAATTTAAAAAGAGGTATTGCTAATGATATAACTGAAACTATGGGTAATACTCCTCTTGTAAGATTAAATAACTTAACTAAAGATTTAGAAGCTGAAGTTTTAGTAAAATTAGAATCTTTTAATCCTGTAAGTAGTGTAAAAGATAGACTTGCTATTGCATTAATTGAAGATGCTGAGGAGAAAGGTCTTTTAAAAGAAGGTTCTGTAATCATTGAGCCTACTAGTGGTAATACTGGAATTGGTCTTGGTTTTGTTGCAGCAACAAAAGGATATAAATTAATATTAACTATGCCTGAAACTATGTCATTAGAAAGAAGAAAACTTTTAGCGATTTTTGGTGCTGAAATTGTTCTTACTCCTGGATCTGAAGGTATGGGTGGAGCAATAGCTAAAGCAGAAGAATTACTTGAAAAAACTCCTAATTCTTTTTCACCTAAACAATTTGAAAATGAAGCTAATGTGGGTATTCATTATAAAACAACTGGTCCTGAAATATTAAGAGATACTGATGGAAAAGTTGATATATTTGTCTCAGCTGCTGGAACTGGAGGTACTGTAACTGGTGTATCTAAAGCTTTAAAAGAAGCTAAACCTGAAGTAAAAACAGTAGTTGTTGAACCATTCACTTCTCAGACATTAGGTAAAGGTGAAAAAGGACCTCATAAAATCCAAGGTATTGGTCCTGGTTTTGTTCCAGATATAATAGATATGGATCTTATTGATGAAGTTTTCCCAGTAAAAGATGAAGATGCAGGTTCTACTCTTTTAAAATTAGCTAAATATGAAGGTATTCTTGCAGGAATTACTTCTGGTGCTGCAACTTGGACTGCTATTCAATTAGCTAAACGTCCAGAAAATAAAGGAAAAACTATTGTTGCAATTTTACCAGATACTGGAGAAAGATACTTATCTACTGAATGGGTATTTAAAGAGTTATATGATGAATATGGGGAAGAAATATTTCCAAATTAATTTTAATTCAAGTTAAATAAAATTTAATATTTATTTCTTATATTTTTTAATTCTCTTATTTCTTTAGTTTTAGTTCTTTTGTTCTATTGCTATTAGATTATTATCATGTTATTTTTAATTTTCATTTTATGTTTTTTATTTTATTTTATTTTCCCCCCATTTTATAATTATTTCATAAATTGAATTTTTAAAGTATCATGATATTTTTCTATGTAATTTTTTTATAATAGTTTA
>JAKSUF010000085.1 GCA_024409145.1 archaeon
TTTATCCCAAATATCTAGTAATTTCATACCTTGAACATACCACGAACCAGTTATTTGATAAATTCTAAATCAATCCATTCCAATTATTCCCCGAACATCCATCAATACAAATCCTAAATAATTTTTTCCTTTCCACATATTTGGATTAATGCTTCTTTTATCTTCTTTAGATAATCCTATTCCCCAAATACAATCATAAGGGCTTGCTTCAACTAAAATTGCATCATTTGTTGAAAGTAAATATTCTTTTAATTCTTCATTTTGAGTAAATTTTAAATAATTACCATTTTTTACAATATTAATACGATTTTTATTCCAAATTTTACTATCAAAATTTCTTACTTTTCTACCTAAACTTTTTATAACTTTAGGATTAGATTCCTCCATAATTTCATTTAATATTTCTTTATCATCAAATAATTCTGCTTTTTTAGCCATCATATATTGTTCACAACAATTGTATTTAATGCCATTTTCCTCAAAACAGCATTTATAAAATTGACTAAGACAAGAATTATTTACTTTAGAATTTTTACTTTTAGATCCCCAAAAGAAAATAAAATCAAATTTAACACCTAAATCATATAATTTTTTTAGTTCATCTAAATCCATAAAAATCACTTAAAAATATTTTAAATCTTATTTTTTAATTTGTAATAAAATATATATAAATATTTCTATAAAATTATTACAAAATAAAAAATTATGCAAAAAATACCAATAAATTTATTAAAATATGGGAAAAAACATAAGAAAATATGAAACGAATAATAATAAATCATTACATATTAAATAATTAGAAAATAAATTAAAAAACTAAATATAGATTAATTAAACAATGAAAATAAGAATTTAATAATTAATCAATTCTTGAAAAAGCCCTTAACAATGATTTTAAAAATAAATATAAAACATGTAGAAAATTTTTATTACATAAAAAAGAAAAAAAGAAAATCGTAAAAATAACGATTTTAGAATTTAATTAGATAAACTAAAGGAATTTATAGGATAACTTGAGCAGGCATTATACAATACCACCCAACAAAACCCTCTTTTTAACATACTTTTAATAAAAAAAGTATTATTTAAATATAATATAAAAAGTTTAGAAATATAAATTAGAATTTGTCGTCCTAACCAACATGAAAAAATAAAACAAAAAATAGTAGTAAATTATTATTTATCACCCTAATAGTTTTGTAATATTCTAATTTAACAAATTTATTTAAACTAGAGTATAAAAGAAAAAAATAGTTAAAAATCTTCTAAATTTATTATTTTAGTCCAAGTCTCTTTTTTCTCTTTGAATTGCTTGGTATTCTTCCTTAGTTTTGTAGACTTTTTATTTAACAAATTTATTTAAACAATAAAAAAGAGAAAAGAAAGTTTTTACTCAAAAGAAGTACCTTTAAAAAAATCAAGTCCATCCATTTCTTTACACCATTCTAACCATTCAGCAAAAGCTTTAGGGTCTTCAGCCTTCCATTCTTGCAAATGCTTTTCTTTATACTCTGAGGACTTCCCTTCTAATAAAGAATGTCTTGCAAATGCTTTTCCTCTTCCATATCCATAGTCCCCACCCATACGATTCAAATCAATTTCCATTATAACAAAACTCCTTTTTATTTTTTAGTAGTAATATTTTATATCATATCTAAAATCAGCACAGAATTTTTCCATTTCTTTACACCAATTAATATAATTTTGATAGGTTTCAGAACTTTCTAATTTTAAATTATTCAAAAATTGTTGTCTCTCAGTAGATGATAATTTTCTTAGGACCCTACTAATTTCAATATGTTTATATTCCCCTTCAATTTTATCAAAAATATTTCTCACATATTCTTTATACTCAGAATCTTCTAGTTCATTACAAACTAAATCTACTTCACTTTTTCTAGTGTAATTTTTGTCCATTATTAATATTTCAGAGTATTCTGGGTTTTCATTAACCCAATCAACCACCTCTCTAATCGTATACTCAAATTTTAATTTTCTAGGGATTTTTTTATATTCTATACGTTTTTTATGAAAAATAGGTAATATTTCATCCCATAATCCTATTTCTTTTAAATGTTCAATCCACTTAGGAGCATCCATATTTGGAGTAATTGCTCTAGGTAAATACCCTGGAAATAAACAAAGAACATCTGATATTTCCTCAATTTTCAAAACATCTTCCCTAATAACATTTTCATAATTTATTTTACTCAAAATACTCCCACCTAAATAAGAAGAACTGTAGCAGTTTTATTAATATCATCTACTTCCAATACTATAAACTTTTGATTACGTGCTAATAAAAACTCATGTTCTGCTTGAATTGTAGAAATATTATTTCCATTTAAAGCTAATCCTTTAGGTTTAAATAAATCCATTAAATGAAAAATATTAAGAAACTGAACTTTAGGTTTAAATCTAGAGAATAGATTCATATTCTTTGTATTCAAAGTATGTATTAGGAAGACTTAACTTAAACTGATTAAGCATTCTTATTTTTTCTTCATTTTGAACAGTATTTAATGTTTGTGTGATATGCCATGCCCCTAATTTTGTAAGTTTTGGAAATTCAAAAAATTCTGGTTTTTCATCCATCAAAGAAATAAATTCTTCTTTTAATTCTTTTTTGATGATTAATTCAATTGTTTCTGGATTATTTTTAATCCACCAAAATAATACTTTTGTATGTTGCTCATAAGTAAAATTTCTGCAAATTAAAAACAGATACCAATCTTCTCCCAAATAATCAACAGATTTAATATAATTTTTTCTTTTCTCAAAATTGAATCTAGAAGTTATGTCATGCGGAAGATAATTATTATAATACTCTTTAAAGTCATAATTCCTAATTTTTTCAGTATTTAAAAATTGATTTAATAATTTATAATTCATAACAATAACACATTCACAGTTTTATTAAGTTTCGTAAAATTTTCATTTAACGAATCTATTTAAACATAAAAAGGAGGGTTAATAATTAAATAATAATCCCACCAGTATCATCCTCATCTCTTTTCATAGGAGTATCTAAAGATCTATAAACAGAATTTACTGAAATAGTTTCAGTAATCAACTTATTTTTCTTATCAAACAAACTAATTTTATAATGAGAATTACATGAAAAAGATAATTTATTAACAGTATCCTTAGAAAATTCAGAAGTTAACTTATCCAATTCTCCATAATCCCAAGTTATACTCAATCCATTATCCAAAACAAAATTATATAAACCATCAGCACACTTTTTCAAAATATCATTAGATGAAATATACTCATTTATCCAATTATGATAATCTCTAAAAGTATTAATTTTAGATTGGAGATTTTTATTATTATAAACTTTCCTTTTAATATGGTTAGTTAAGAAATAATAATTATTTTTTTGTATTAAAGATCCTTTAACTTTTTCTTTTTTATCAAATAACTGAATCCTCATATATCGGCAATGATATTTTGGAGTCCGAAGAATAACGTTCCATTCTACAGGGTCAGGTACATATTCTCCGTTATCCATTTTACCATAATCTATAGTTATTGTCATATCATTATCTAATTTATAACATTCCGTATTGTATTCAATAATTTCAATCATATTATTCTCCTCTTTTATATTAATAAATTAAATGAAAATATTGTGAAACTTATTTTTCAATTAATTGTATGATTTCAGAATGTTCAGGATATTCTTAACAAGATCCAAAGCTAACCTAATATCATCTTCACGCATTTCATCAATACTTCTTGGGAAATCTCTAGAAAATCTAGATTCCCATTCATAAATACCAGATTTAGAAAAACCATCCAATTTATCATTGAAATCTTTAGCCGTTCTTTCAGCAACAGCTTCTCTTATTTCTTTTATAGGAATTAGATTATTAGGAATTACAACATCCCTTAATTTAATTAAAATATCTAAATTATCAAGCAAATACGGAATATTAACATAATATTGATTACTTAAAAACTGAGTATATTTTATATGTAAAACTCCATCTAAAGTATGTTCAAAGTTTATACCTGGATATAATTCACTTTCCATAATTATCACACTTTTACTCTTAATCTTATTTTATGAATATTTTTAATATCATCATCAATTAGTTCAATGATATCACAAGGAGTATCTCTACCTAAAATTGTTTCCATCTGTTTGATATATTTATTTTTATATTTTTTACTTTTTGCTTTTGGTGCAATGTAACAATTTTATAATTAGGATTATAAACAAAAATTTATTAATTAATAAAAAATTTACTAAAAAATAATAAAAAGCACATATTAAATGAAAAAACATGAAATAATTAAAAATATTAAAAAAAGAAAAAAAGAAAATCGTTAAAAATAACGATTTTAGAATTTAATTAGATAAACTAAAGGAATCTATACGATACCTTGAGCATTCATTGCGTCAACTACTTTTTCGAATCCAGCAATGTTAGCTCCAACTACGTAATTTTTCTCAAATCCGTATTCTTTTGCAGCTCTGTCAGCATTAGCAAAGATGTTTTCCATAATGTCTTTGAGTTTAGCATCAACTTCTTCAAAGGTCCAAGATAATCTTTGAGAGTTTTGAGACATTTCTAAAGCAGAAGTAGCTACTCCACCAGCATTAGATGCTTTACCTGGAGCGAATAAGATACCATTATCAATTAAGTAGTTAGTTGCTTCTAAAGTAGTAGGCATGTTTGCACCTTCAGCTACTGCGATAGTACCATTTTCTACTAACATTTTAGCATCTTCTAAGTGTAATTCATTTTGAGTAGCACATGGGAGAGCAACATCACATTTAATAGACCATACACCTCTACCTTCGTGGTATTCAGCAGAGTCTCTTGCTGCAGCATATTCAGTTAATCTTGCACGTTTTACTTCTTTAATTTCTTTTAATAATTCTACATCAATTCCTTCAGGGTCGTAAATCCAACCAGTAGAATCAGAACAGGTTACAGGTTTAGCACCTAATTGAATAGCTTTTTCAATTGCATAAATAGCTACGTTACCTGCACCAGATACAACAACAGTTTTACCTTCAAAAGATTCACCATTTGCTCTTAACATTGCATCAGCGAAGTATAATAAACCATATCCAGTAGCTTCAGTTCTAGCTAAGGAACCACCGAAGGATAAACCTTTACCAGTTAATACACCTTCAGATAATCCTCTAATTCTTTTGTATTGACCATATAAGTAACCGATTTCTCTACCACCTACACCAATATCTCCAGCAGGTACATCAGTGTCAGCACCAATGTATTTACAGAGTTCGGTCATGAAAGATTGACAAAATGCCATAATTTCTCTGTCAGATTTTCCTTTAGGATCAAAGTTAGATCCACCTTTTCCTCCACCGATTGGGAGACCAGTTAAGGAGTTTTTGAAGATTTGTTCAAATCCTAAGAATTTAATAATACCCACATTTACGGAAGGGTGGAAACGGAGACCTCCTTTGTAAGGTCCAATTGCACTATTAAATTGTACTCTGTAACCAGTATTAACTTGTACTTGTCCTTCATCATCTACCCAAGGAACTCTAAATTTAAGTTGTCTTTCTGGGTTTACTAATCTTTCTAAGAGAGCATCTTTTCTGTATTGATCTTCGTTAGCTTCAATAACTACTCTTAAAGATTCTAATACTTCTTTTACAGCTTGATGAAATTCAGGTTCATCAGGGTTTTCTTTAACAATTAAGTCAATTACTTCATCAACATATGACATTTTAAATTCTCCTTAATTAAAATTAATTTAATAAATACAAATTAAAAATAGTAACAACCACCAGTTGAAATACTACTTTTATACAATATCAAAAAACTTAATTTCAGAAACCTAATTTCAGAATAAGAATTTTGAACTACAATAATAAATTGAATAATATTCAATTTAAATATAACTATTTTTGAAAAATGAATATATACAAATCAATATAAAGTATTGACAAATTATAAATAAAAGATTAATCAAATATTAAACTAAACAAATAGAACAATTATTTAGAAAAATAAGCCCATATAACTAAAAATAAATTTGTTTACAAATCAATATAAACTATTGACAAATTAAAAAAATACATAAAATAAGACCAAAAAATAAAGAAAAAAACATTAAAAAATCACAAAATAGTAGGAAATAAAAGTGCCAACAATAATTGAATAAAATAATAAAGTTTTTATAAAAACTTAGAACAATTAAACAATATTAATTAATAAAATATGAACATCATATAGAAAAAATCTTAAAATAAATCCCTAGTCGGAAGAAATATTCCACCCTGTGAAGGAATATTCCGACCACCCACTAAAAAATTAAAAAAAATAATAAAAAATTAAAAAATAATAAAAAATAAAAAAATAAAATAATACTCAGACTTATAAAAATAATAAAAAATAAAAAAATAAA
>JAKSUF010000086.1 GCA_024409145.1 archaeon
AATATTAATTAAGTAAATAATTTTATACTTTTAAATTTGTATAAATTATTTAAAGTTATATATAAATTAGTAAGGTGTTAAAAAAATGAAATCATTTAAAAAAAGAGGAGCTTTAACTTACTTTCAAATTTTAAGTGAAATTTCTAAACAAGAACCTCATTTAAAACAAAAAGATTTATCCGAACGTTTAGGAATTACAATCCAAGCAGTTTCAGAGAATATAAAAACTTTAACTGATTTAGGTTATATAACCTCAAAAGATGGTAGAGCTCCATATAAAATAACTCAAAAAGGTATAACTAAAGTTAAAAAAGATGCTATAACTCTTAGAAAATATTCTGATAGTGTTCTTAAAACTATGAATTATTATAAATCTGTATGGCCTGCATTAGCTACTGAAGATTTAAAAGAAGGTGATACTGTAGGGTTATATATGGAGGATGGAGTTTTATATGCTTCTTTAAATACTAATTATACTGCTACTGCATCAGTTTTATATGATTCAAAAGCAGGATATGATGTGGCATTGAATAATCTTCAAGGAATTATTGATGTAAAACAAAGCCCAGTTTTAATAATTTCATTACCTCCTATTAAAGATGGTGGATCAAGATCCGTTGATTTTGATTTAGTTAAAGAAATTTATGATGAAAAATACAAAGATTATGGTATTGACCAAATTGATAGAGTTGCAGCAATGGGTACTGTTTCTCATGCAGTAGCTAATAATTTAGATATTCCTATTGATATTGAATTTGCAGTTAATGAGTCTATTTTAAGTGCTGCAAGAAAAGGATTAGGTGTTTTACTATTTGCTGTTGGGGACATGAGTAAAAACATCAGAAAAAAATTAGAAGATAATGATATAAAAACTGAAATTGTTAAAGTATATTAATTGTTTCATATTTTTTTAATATCTTATCTTATTTTAATTATTTTTTAGTATTATTTAATACTTATTTTTTATAATTATTCTGTTTTTTAGTATTCTTTAATAATTATTTTATTAAATAATGTATTTTTTTAATTTTAATAAAAATGTGGTGGTTTATTAATTATTTTTTATAATTCAATTTTACCTTCACATTTTTCATTCATTAATTTTAAAAATTCTTCTTTTTTATCTTTAGGAATATATGCACCACATGCTACATTATGCCCTCCACCGTTTCCACCTAAGCTTTGAGCAACTTCTCTAATTATATTACCAAAGTGAATTCCACTAAATGCTAAAAGTCTTGAACATCTAAGAGAAATTTTATAATCATCATTTTCATCATCAACTGGTGTAAATGCGATAATTGGTTTTCTCCAGTCTCCATAACTTAAAATCATTCCTGCAATTGTACCTACAACATTGCTTCTTATTCCAGTACCATCAAAGTATTGGATATTTTTCATTTGGATGATTTTATTTCCATCTTCAAGTTCCTGAATATTTTCTGCTAAATATCTTCTATGGTCTTTAGATATAACTTCAAGTAAATCTAAGAATTCCATTCTATTTCCTTTTAATATTTCTAAAGCAACTTCTGGTGCATTATTTCTTACACATGCATTCATAGCTGTTGAAAATTCTGAAGCATCTCTTAAAAAAGTATTCTCTTCTTCAGCTAGAAATTCATAAGTGTCTGCAACAATTAATTTAGGAATATATTGGACATATTTTTTTGGAACTTCCATAGATAACATTTTAATAAGTTCAGAAAATAATCTAGATTTTTGTGGTTTGGTTAGATCGCTTAAAGTTGTTGTTTTGTCTCCTATTTTTCTAGGGATATCTAATTTCTTCATAATAGCTATTGTTTCATTTTTATTATTTGTTATAGGTAATTTGATATCACTAAAATAAGATAATGCAACAAATAATGGTCTTGTTTGTCTTCCATATAATGATATATCATTTGTTACAGATACAAGGCCTTCTTCAATAGCTTCTTTAAGTATATAATCATTTAAGCCTATTAATTTCCCTTCTCTGCTGTTTTGCATATCTCCAACAGCAGCTAAAATACCAATCCAACTTAAATCTTTAAAACCAAATTCTCTTGCTAAAAGATAGCATAATCCACCACCACAAATTTCTATAGAACCATCTAATCCATAAAAATTAGGGTTGATTTCATTATATTCAAAATCAACAGTTTTATCATAATTTATATCTCTAAGTGGGGGGTGGTGATCAAGAATAAGAATTTTAGAATCTTTTGTAGCATGTTTGGTTACTGGTTGACCAGATCCTAAATCTGAAAATATTGTTAACTCATGTTTAAGTTCTAAATCTTCAAGTTTATCCAAGTTAACAATTTCGATTTCATATGGTTTATTTAATCTTTCTAATATTATTGAAAGAATAGCTCCTGATGAAATTCCATCACAATCAGTATGACTATATATTTTAATATCTTGGGCATTTTCAATAATTTCTTTTGCTTCTTGATATTTGTATTTCATTTCTGGAGGTAGAATATTATCTATTTAAACCCACTCCTTTTATACTTAGATGTCTTAAATTTAATTTCTGATGAATTGTTTATCTTCTTTTTTTATTCTTTTTATTTTGTTTTTGTTTAGATTTAAATTCTCTTTGTTCTTTGATTTTTTCACTTATATTAATTAAAATTTCTTTTTTTGAATCTTCACTTGATACAATAACTCTTCCAGATTTATTATACCATTCTCCAGGATAAGATTTTGTTGGCTCTAAAGTATATTTGTATTTTAATTTATCTAATGCAGTTTGAATTTCTTTGAGTCTTGGTTCGGATATACAATATTCTTTAGACAATTTTCTACCTTCTCCTAAAGATTTTTCAGAATCTAAATATATTGGCCAAATCATTGTTTCTTTCATTTTTTAACCTCCTAATTTTATATGGATAATCAATAATTGTAATTGTAATTTTATTCATTTAATGTTTTAAACATTAAATCAATCATATCTTTTACAGTATATGTTTCAGGCATTATGTATTTAACACCATAATCTTTAAGTATTTTACCTGTAATTGGACCTATAGATACAGTTAATGTTGGATTTGATAATTTATTAGCTAATTCTTTCTCTTCTTCTTTATCTTCACAAACATTAAATAAGTTTTTAACTGTTAAAGGACTTGTGAATGTAATTCCATCAATTTCTTCATTGATAATTTTTTTAATCAATTCTTTTATTTTAGTTGTATCTTTAGGCATTGTTGATTTATAACTTTCAGCTAAAATAACTTCAGCTCCCATTTCTTCAAGACCTTCTGGTAAAATAGTCCTTGCAGAAAATGTACGTGGTACTCCAACAATTTTATTATTTAAATCAATTTTTTCAAATTCTTCAAGCAACCCTTCAGCAGTATAATCTTTAGGTATTATAGATATATCTAATTCATTTTTTATAGCTAATTCTGCAGTTTTATGTCCAATAGTTGCAATTTTACATTCCGGGTTTAACTTTTCTAAAAAGTTAGGATAAAATTTAAAAAGAGATTCAATAGATGTTACAGATGTGAAAATTAACCAATCTAATTTGTCTACTTTATTCATTAATTCTTTTAATGAATCAGTATTCATTAAGGTAAGTTCTAATGTAGGGACCACATAGTAATCTCCACCATATTCTTCAATGAATTTTATTGCATTTTTAGATCTATCTTTAGGTCTTGTAATAGCTATTAATTTTTTAGATTCCATTTTTCACACCAATTAATATTCTATTGATTTAATAATTTTAGAAGATTAAATAAATTTAACTTATTAAATTTACTTAATCTGTTTAATTTCTTTAAATACATCAATAACATTTCCAATAACTAAAATTGCAGGAGTGTTTATATCTTTATCTGCAATTGTTTCAAGAGTTCCGAAAACAACTCTTTCATTTGGTAATGTTCCACTTTCAACAGCACAAGCAGGGGTTTTTGGGTCTCTGTATTTCATAATTTCTTCAGTATTTTCTTTAATATTTCCAATTCCCATAAGAATTACTAAAGTGTCTGCAGTATAATCCCATTTTACTTGTTTGTTTTCTTTTGTAGGATCTTCGTGTCCAGTAACAACTGTAAAAGAAGTAGCTACTCCTCTATGTGTAATTGGGAAAGCCATACTTGTAGGAGCTCCAATAGCTGAAGTAACTCCAGGTATAACTTCAAAGTCTATGTTTTCTTTAACAAGTTCGAGAAGTTCTTCTCCACCTCTTCCAAAAACAAATGGATCTCCACCTTTTAATCTTACAACATTCTCATTTTCTTTTGCTTCTTTGATGATTAATTGATTAATTTCATCTTGAGTTTTATAATGTTCTCCTGCTTTTTTACCAACATAGATTATTTTAGCATCTTCAGGAGCATGTTCTAAGATTTTTTCATTAGCTAAGTAATCATACAATACTACATCTGCTTTATTTAATGCTTTTACAGCTTTTAATGTTATGAGGTCCGGGTCTCCAGGTCCTGCACCTACTAAATATACTGGCATTATTAAGACTCCTTTTAAATATTTTTAATTTATTCAAATGATTAAATGATTAATTTTAAGTTATTTAAATGATGTCTAACATTCCTTTAAAGAATTCTAATCCATCATTGGAACCTAAAATTTTTTCAGAAGCTCTTTCAGGGTGAGGCATCATTGCACATACAAGTCCTGATTCATCACAAATAGCTGTAACTCCTTCAATAGAACCATTAGGGTTTTTACCTTCAAATTGGAGTACAATTTGTTCTTGGTCTTTTAATGTGTCAATATCTTCTTGACTATAAAATCTACCTTCTCCATGAGCTATTGGTACTTTAATAGTTTGGTTTTTATCAAAGTTTTTAGTAAATGGGGTTCTATTAGTAGATACTTTTAAATCAACCCATTCACAGTTGAATTTAGGAACTTCATTAGTGATGAATAATCCTGGAACAAGACCAATTTCTCCAAGAATTTGAGCACCATTACAAATTCCAAGTACTGGTTTTTCTTCTTTAACTAATGCTTTTACTCCATTAATTACTGGGGTATTAGAAGCAATTGCTCCTGCACGTAAGTAATCTCCATAGGAGAATCCTCCAGGAATTACTATTCCATCATAATTAGTTAAATCTTCATTATTCCACCAGATATATTCTGCTTCTCCACCTGCAAGCTCAATAGCTTTGTAAACATCACGGTCACAGTTAGATCCAGGGAATCTTATAATTCCTATTGCCATTTTTACACCTTATAATTAGTTTTTACAATCTACTTCTTCGATAGTGATTTCGTAGTTGTGGATAATTGGATTACAGAGTAATTTTTGACACATGTCATCTACTTTTTCTCTTGCAGAGTTTTCATTTTCATCTTCCATTTCAAAAGTAATGGTTTCAGAAGTTTTAGTTTCTTTAACTTCATATCCTAAAAGAGCAAGAGATCTTTCGATAGTACTTGCTTCTGGGTTTAACATTCCTTCTTTTAATGAAACATCTACTTTTACATTATACATCATTTTTAATCACCTATAAATTTTTAATATTTTAATATTCAATTATTTTAATTATTTTTTGATATTTTAGTTGAATTTAGCTTTTTTTATCGGTTAATAATTTAATTATTTTTTGATATTTTAGTTGAATTTAGCTTTTTCTTCATCAGATAATAATCTGTTATATACTTCTTGGTATGCTTCAATAACTTCATCATCTTTTCCTTGTCTGAATAATTCTTTATCAAGCATATCCATAGTTTCAGCATCCCATAATCTACAACTATCTGGGCTTATTTCATCACCTAAATAGATGTTTCCTTCTTTATCTTTACCAAATTCAATTTTAAAATCAACAAGAATGATTCCAATGTCTTTAAACATTTTTTTCATGATTTCATTAACTTTAAGAGCTAATTCTCTAAGTTTATCAAGTTCTTCTTGTGTAGCTATGCCTAATGCTTTAGCTATTGCATCATTTAACATAGGGTCATGGTATTCATCAGCTTTGAAATCCATTTGTACAAGAGGTGGGTTTAATGGAGTTTTATCTTCAAATGGGAATTTACGAACAATACTTCCAGTAGCTATATTTCTTACAATAACTTCTATAGGAATCATTTCTAATTTCATAGCTTTCATAACACAAGGTTCTGTAAGTTCTATAAATTGGGTTTTTACTCCAGCTTCTTCAATGATTTCAAAGATTTTTGCACATAAAATAGAGTTAAGATATCCTTTTTGACCCATACTTTCATGTCTTGCACCATCTCCAGCAGTCATGTCGTCTCTGAATTTGATGATTACTTCTTCATCATTTTCGCCTTGGTAAACACTTTTAGCTTTTCCTTCATAAAGTAATTTTTCATTAACCATTTTAATCATCATTTAAATTTTAAATTGTTATAATTAAATTAACAATTTATATAATTATATAATATA
>JAKSUF010000087.1 GCA_024409145.1 archaeon
GTTTAAGTGTATAAATTTATTAGTTATATCATATTTTATAAATAAATGGAGTTTTTTAATGAATTATTATGTATTAGCTGCAGTTTTTGTTGTTTATTTTATTATGGTAGCTTATGTAGGATATTTAGCATGGAAAAGTACTAAATCTTCAGAGGACTTTTTAATTGCAGGTAGGTCTACACATCCCTATATTATGGCGTTAAGTTATGGAGCTACTTTTATTTCAACTGCTGCAATTGTTGGTTTTGGTGGGGTAGCAGGTACTTATGGTATGGGTATTCTGTGGTTAGCTTTCTTGAATATTTTAGTCGGTATGTTTATTGCATTTGTATTATTTGGTAAACGTACTCGTAGAATGGGCTCTAATCTTAATACTATGACATTTCCAGAGTTCCTTTCTCGTAGGTTTGATAGTAAATTTATTCAATATTTCAGTGGAGCTTTAATATTTTGTGCAATGCCTATTTATGCAGCTGTTGTTTTGATTGGTGCTGCAAGATTTATGGAATCTTCCTTGTTAATTAACTTCAATATTGCATTACTAATTTTAGCAATTATTGTTTGTGCTTATGTGTTCTTTGGTGGTATTAAAGGAGTTATGTATACTGATGCATTACAAGGAACTATTATGTTCTTAGGTATGTTATTTGTACTTATATTTGTATATTGGATTTTAGGTGGGGTTGTAGAATCTCACACTGCATTAACTAATTTAGCCGTTCATTATCCTGCTAGTGCTGCTGCTGATGGAGGTACTGGATGGACAAGTTTCCCTGCATTTAATAGTCCTATTTGGTGGAATATGGTTTCTACTATGATGTTGGGTGTAGGTATTGGAGCTTTATCACAACCTCAATTAGTTGTTAGGTTCATGACTGTAAAATCTGATAGGGAAATTAATAGATCTCTTTTAATTGGTGCTGTATTTATTGCAGTTATGACTGGTACTGCTTATATTGTCGGTGCTTTGTCTAATGTATATTTCTTCAATCATTTTGGTCAAGTAGCTATTGACTTTGTTGGAGGTAATATGGATTCTATTATTCCAACATTTATTTCATCTGCATTCCCAGAATGGTTTGTATATGTGTTCTTACTCTCTTTACTTGCAGCCGCTATGTCTACTTTAAGTTCTCAAGTTCATGCTCAAGGTACTGCATTAGGTCACGATATCATTGATACTTTAAGGGGTAAAAATGATGAAGGTGCTAAAAATGAATCTACTGAAGGGTCTAAATTTTTATCTATTAATAAAATAGGTATTTTAATAGCAGTAGTTTTAGCTTTAGTTTTAGCATATTTATTACCTGCAGGAATTATCGCTTTAGGAACTTCTTTATTTATGGGTGTTTGTGCAGCAGCATTCTTACCTGTTTATTGTGCTGCATTGTTCTGGAAAAGAGCTACAAAACAAGGGGCTATTGCAGGAATTGTATCTGGAACTATGGTAAGTTTATTCTTACTTATATTCATATATAAGAAAACTGCTGTTGGTCTTGGAATTTGTAAATTATTAACTGGTCAAGCTATGTTAATTCCATCTATGCCTTGGTGTGCAATGGATGTTATGGTTGTAGCAGTTCCTATTTCCGCTATTGTGATGATAGTTGTTAGTTTACTTACAAAACCATTAGGCGATAAATTATTAAATAAAGCATTTGATGGAATTAAGGATAATTAGGAGTTGTACTTATGGCTTTATTAGGTATTGAAGACCCATGGGTTTGGGGAGCATATATTCTTTTGATTTTAGCTACCCTTCTTTGTGTTGTTTATGGTGTGCTTAATTGGAATAAAGGAGAATAATTTTTATTCTCTATTATCTTTATTTTAAATTTTGATTATGTCTAAATAAGTATATCTTCATTGTTTTAGTAGAATTGTACTAATTATTTTATTCATAATTTGTTTGAAAAATTTTTATAATTTTATTATTTGAACATTTTTATTTAAATAATATTTTAAATCTAGAGGTTATTTTATGCGAATTAGTGATTTAATAGGAGAAAAAGTTTTAGATTCAAATGCAAAGGTTATTGGTAAAATTATTGATTTTGAATTTGAATTTGTAAAACCTAATTTAATTCCTACTTCTTTAATTGTATCTGAAGGTGGAATCCAAAAGAAATTAAATTTTAATAAAGGTGAGCTTGTAATTCCATGGGATATTGTTGAATCTGTTGGAGATAAAGTTATTTTAAAAGATGCTTTTGTTGAAAATGATAATGTTAAAAATGATTCTACTATCATTGATGATAGTTTTGTAAATTCTAATTCTGATGAATCTGATTCTGATTTAGATTTGGATAAGTTTGAAAAAGAAATTGAAGATTTAAAATCATCATTATAATTTAGGTGTTTAAATGTCAAAAGAATATTTAATTAAAATTTTAAAAGAAAACCATGTCTTTGAAGAAGGAAATTTTACTTTAGCTTCTGGTAAAGAAAGTAATTATTATGTTAATATGAAAAAAGCAATTACTAATCCTGAAATTTTATCTACTATCTCAAAATTAATTTCTGAAAAAATTGAATGTGATGGTATTGATAAAGTAGCAGGACCTGCTCTAGGTGCTGTTCCAATAGCTACTGCTGTTTCTCTTGAATCTAAAACTCCTCTTCTTATGATTAGAAAAGAAAAGAAAGGTTATGGTACTTCTAAATTAATTGAAGGGGAACTTAATGAAGGAGATAATGTTATTGTTGTAGAGGATGTTACAACAACTGGTGGTTCTCTTCTTAAGGCTATCCGTGCTATTCAAGATAATGGAGGAATTGTAAAAAGAGCTTTTGTAGCTGTTGATCGTGAAGAAGGAGCTATTGAAACATTTGAAAAAGAGGGTGTTCGTTTAGAACCTTTGATTTCAGTTAGTGAATTCTTTGATTAATTTTTTCATTAGTTACTTTAGTTAATTTTACTATTTTCTTTTTTTTATTTAGTGTATTTCTTATTTTTTTCTACTTTTTTATTTTCTTTTTTATTTTGGTTGTAGTTTTATTTTTTCTCGTTTGTTTGTTTTTAATTTAATAATATCAATAGATTTATTAATTCTAAATTATTATATTATATTATGAATAATCTTTATTATATTTTAGATGCATCTGCATTTATTAATGGTTTTGAACCTGTTAATTCATTTAATTTCACTGTTTCTGAAATTACAGAAGAAGTTAAAGATTTATCTTCTAAATTACGATTAGATAGTGCAATTGAAGAGGGTAAAATTCTAATCAGAGAACCTGATGAAAAGTTTATTAGTAAATTAGATGAAATTATTGGGGAATCTGGAGATGCTCTTAGATTATCTGGACCAGATAAATCATTACTTGCTTTAGCTTTAGATATTTATTCAAAACATAAGAATATTAAAGTTTTGACTGATGATTATTCAATGCAAAATGTTTTAAAAATCATAGGTATTCCTTATGATAGTATTATCACTGAAGGTATAAAAGGAGTTTACAACTGGAAAAAAGTGTGTGAGGGTTGTAAAAAGGAATATTCTGATGATTATCCTTTTGATGATTGTGAAATTTGTGGATCTAAAATATTTAAAAAGAGAATTAAAAATTAATTACTTACTAATTTATTGATTGAGTATATCTATATTGGTTAACTCATTTACTTATTCAAATTATTTATTTGATTTTATTTTGATTTGTTAATTATTTAAATTGCATTTAATTCATTCATTTGATTTTAATTAATGCATTATTTAATTTACTTATACTAATTCGGTATTGTTTTTTTACATTTCTAGTGGGATGGAATTATGGAAATAGGTGTTGTTGTTCATGGCTCAGGAATCGTTGATTCTGGTTGGGCATTAGAGATTATTAATCTTCTATCTAAATTAGGTAATGTTCATTGTCGTTTGGGAGGGACTATGGGTAGAACTGCAGTTATTGATGCGGGTTTAGAAGATTTAATTGATATTTCATTAAAATTGTTACCTAGTGAGTCTTTAGATTTATTTAATAGAGGAAATATGGATGTAATTTTCTTATTAAATTATGGTAAATCTGCGGAAACAGGTCAAACTTTTGGGTTTAAGGCATTTAATCATTATTTTAAAAAAATTTCTAATGAAGATTTCTTAGCTACTAATCATAAACCATTATATGATTCAAAAATTCCAGTTATTCAAATAGAAAGACCTGGTGAAGAAGATGGTTCTATTATTAGTTGGAATGTTAGTTTGAATAGAAAAATGGATGATGGTGAAAGAGTTACAATTCCATCTAATGAATTATATGACCTTGAAGATGATTCTGATTTAATGACTTTAGATCACTTAGTTGAACAACTTTCAAGAATTCTAAATTTAGATATTGTTAATCCGATTGATATTAAATCTAAATACTTTTCAGATAATGTTAATTTAAGAAATCAAGGGTTATTTGAACAATTTTTAGAAGATTATGGTGAGGAAGATAAAGATACTTTTTCTTTCCGTAAGATTAATGGTGTTAATATTGGAGAAAATATATTTATTAATGGTCATGTTGTAGGAACTACTAATTCTAATGACCTTATTCTTGTTGCTAAAGATAAGTTTCTTATTGATGTTATTGGAGGTACTTTAAAAGATAATGCTTCTGAAAAATTAGGTAAGATTAATTTAGATGCAGTTGTTGTAAAAACAGGTTTACTCCGTGAATCTGATAAAGTTAAACCAAGAGTTTTATCTAAGGACTCTAAGTTTTTAAATGAAGGGGAATATATTAGTTCTAATAAAGATTATTACTTAAAAATTGGCTTTGTAAATTATGTTGCTTTTGATATTTATAGACTTAAAGATTGTGATTTAGTAATTACTATTGGTGATGATACTACTCTAGTTGCTTCAGATATTTTATATCGTTTAGATATTCCAATATTTGGAATTATAGAAGGTAATCTGGATAAAGTAGTTAAAAAACCATTTGTGAGTGAAAAATCAACTATTGTTGAAGTTCCTTATGGTTTAGATGTTTTAAATGATAATATTTATAAAAATTTATTTTATGAAAATATCAGTTTAACTATTCCATTTGAATCTGATGTTGATGATATGGGTGAATTTATAAATAATAATTTAAATAGATTTAAAGAAAATTTATTTGAAGAAATTAGAAATGTATGTTCAACATTTAATGTTAAAAAGTAATAATCTTGAAAATTTATAATTGATTTTAGTCTTAAAAACAGATAATCTTAAAAATTTATGTTTGGTGGTGAAATAGTGGATTTTGAAAATCTAGTTAAACATCTTCAAGAGTTTAAAGGAGTTAGTAGAAAAAATTCTATTGAAAAAGTTACAAGTATTTTAAGTGATGTTTATAATATTTCCGGTGATGTTCTCCTTGATTTTGGTGATGATGCTTCAGCTATTGACATTGGAGACAACCAAGTTGTTTTATTTGCTGCTGATGGTATTTGGGGACAATTGATGGAAGTAAATCCTTATTGGGCAGGATATTGTGCTGTTTTAGTTAATGTTAATGATATTGCTGCTATGGGTGGAAAACCATTAGCTATGGTTAATATTATGTCTGTTAATGATGATGATATCTATGATGAAATGTTAAAAGGTATTGTTGATGGTTGTAAAAAGTTTGGAGTTCCTATGGTTGGAGGTCATTTACATCCTGATTCTGAATTTAATTCTCTTGATGTTGCTATTGTTGGTTTAGCTAATAAAGATTCTTTAATTACTTCTTTTGGAGCTAATGTTGGAGATAAAGTATTAGTTGCAATTGATACTGATGGTAGACAATATCCAGGTATTCCTTTAAATTGGGATACAACTTATGAAAAAGATGAAAAATTAGTTCAAGATCAAATTAAAATCATGAAAAAGATTGCTGAAGATAAGTTACCTTCTGCTGGAAAAGATATTTCTAATCCTGGAACTTTAGGTACATTAGAGATGTTGCTAGAATCTTCTGGTGTTGGTGCATCTGTTAATTTAGAAGATATTCCAAGGAATGAAGATATTTCATGGGAAGATTGGCTTATCGCTTATCCTGGTGCTGCTTTTGTCTTAACTGCTGAAGAAAATAATGCTCATAAGATTGTTGAAGAATTATCAAAATATTCCTTTGAAGTATCTATTGTTGGTGAAGTAATCGAAGATAAAAAATTATACTTAAATTATAAATCTCAAAAAGCAGTATTATTTAGCCAAGATGAAAATCCAGTTCTTAAATTAGGATAATTTTCTTTTTCTTTTTCTTTTTTCTTAGTTTTTTCTTATTTTTTTATAGTTTTTTTCTTTTTCTTTTTTCTTAGTTTTTTCTTATTTTTTTATAGTTTTTTTCTTT
>JAKSUF010000088.1 GCA_024409145.1 archaeon
TTTATCTATAATCCCATTATCAAAGAATTTAAACAAGAGTTTAAAAATAAAAAACAAATACAAAGATACATACAATATTTTAATACAACTCTTTGCTTAAAAAAAACTTTAGAGAAACTTAAAAAAACCATTAAATTTATTTAAAGAATAAAAATAGTAAAAAATAACAATACAAATAATAAATAGCAATAATTAATAAATAAAAATAACAGTAATAAAAAATAATAAAAAAGTATTAACAAAGGTTTATAAAAAAGAGCCTTAGGGGGGATTCGAACCCCCGACTTCTACCTTACCAAGGTAGCGCTCTACCAGCTGAGCCACTAAGGCATAATCGAGAATGCAAATTAATAAAAGTGCATGGGAAGGGATTCGAACCCTCGAAGGCCTATACCAGAGGATCTTAAGTCCTCCCCCTTTGGCCGCTCGGGCACCCATGCTTTGTAACAACAATATAATGTTGTCCTTAATAGTATATAAATGTTTCGGTTAATTTCATTCAAACAATTAAAATTAATAAAAAAGACAACATACTTTTAAAAAAATAATATTAAATCCCAGTCTAAAATAACTAAAATAACTAAAATAACCAAAATAATTAAAAAATTATTTAAATTATGAGACTTATATTAAAACATGATTTATTTAATATATATAATATGTATTTAAATAATATAAATATATTGTGTTATTGGATTAAGAAACATTAAAATTATAGAAATAAGCATAGTTGCAATAGGTTGTAAAATAACAAATACTGGCAATTACTATAATAATTAAGACAATAAAGATAATTAAGATAATTAAAAAAAATTAAGAAAATTAAAATAGTTAGAATAATTAACAGTCACATAACCATAACAATAATTTAAAATTATATGGCATTATTCCAAATAGAAAAAAGTAAAAATAAAGATAAGAGTGAGAATATGGAAATAGAATCAGATTTATGCGGAGTATGTGAGAAATGTGTTCCAGCATGCCCTCATGGATTAATCAAACGTGTGGGATATAGTATGAAAGTTGACAAGGATTGTGTAAATTGTGGAGAATGCTATGATTCATGTCCGCTAGGAGCTATATTCTTAGAATAAATAAATTTAAACAATAAGGAAGATAAAATGAAAAAAAAATTTCTAAATAAATTTACAATTATTGACATTATAATAATTATCTGTATAATAGGAGCTATTGGATTTGCAGTATATCATATGACTATCGATACAGATAATGGAACATCCGTTAGTTTTGATACATCAACAGCAAATAAACTTGTTGAAACTTATTTAAACTTTTATAAAGATGGAAATATTATAACAAGTCAGGTTACAGGTACAAATGCAAGTTCTGGAGAGAACATAACATTAAACGGAACTGTAGTTTGGGTAGGAGATACTCTAAATGGAGTAGAAGTCATAATTAACAGTAATGGAAAGGATTATGTAGCAGGATTATATAGAAGCTCACCTAATGTAGATATCTATATCGATCAAATTAGTCTAGAAACTAGTGGGGAAAAATACCAAAATGTTAAAGAGATTACAATTTCACCAAGAGAAATTACAAAAATTAGTGATTTGTACTCAAAAATACCTAAAAACATTAAATATGAATTAAGTACTCAAGTAGCTACTTTAAAAATAGACAGCCCAACCTGTCAAAAATTATTAAATAAATTAAATGACATTAAAAGACCTACTTTAACCCCTTCAAATGACCAACTAAACAGTTTAAAAATATTTAAATCAGATGAAATTACACTTAAAGAAGCATCTACAATTTTAGGTCCAATAAATGGTCAAACAAACAATATAATAATTAGAGTATATAACTGTACAGATAATGATTTAAATATAATAAAAAATAATTATGATGTTATAAATATTAACACAATCTCTTAAAATCAAATGTACCATAATATCAACATATAACGAAGAACTATAACGAGAAAAATTATAAAAAAGTGAAAATATGAGTTTAATATATTCAATAACTACTTACATAACAAGAAATATAGAGGATTTACTACGTGAATCATTCTTATTTACAATAATTTATAAAATATTATATTTCTTTGAAGACCACTGGGTAAATAGTTACTTCAGAAAATTTTATCCTGGAGAAAATTTCTTATCCTTTGTTAAAAAAAGTAATATATTAAACAAAGATCTTTTTGCTCCATTAATTGTAATTGTTGTGTTTTCCATATTTTTACTACTTGCAACAAAACCATTAAATAAAGATTTACAAATTACAGTAATTATTGCATTTATTTTCTTTATTTTAGGTTCAGTACTTATTCCAAGATTTATATTAAATAAGCAAACCGAAAATATATTAACATTTAACACAAAAGACATCCATTCTATTGGATTTTGTTTAATAATAATAGGCGTTATATTCTTTGGTATTTGTATTGCATCAGTAGGAGGAATTCCTCTTTTAAAATCTTCTTTAAGATATTCTCTAAAACCAATCTTAACAATGCCAGTATTCTTAATTATTCCAGGATTAGGATTAATTGGTGGAGATTATCTAAATAAATTTAAAAGTAATAAAATCTCAAGAGCACAAGTAAGATTTAGATTACTTCTTTTAATGACTTTTGGTATTATAATTCTTTTAACTTTAGGATATCGTACTCCAATTATAGCAATTCTTCTTATGATTATTATAATGGGATATTATGGTAAAGTATTATCTCTTTGGGAAGTACTTTTAGGAGCTGCATTAGGTGTTTTAGCAATTATAGGCATAGGATATATGAGATCAATAAGTGAATTTATGATTACTTCAAACACAAGCCCAATTGCAAGTCTTCAGAGTAGAGCAGATTTTACACTTAATGTATTAAATCTTTTAAATAGAATATCTGGCAATTTTGGTATTCTTCATGGAAAAATGTTAATTAGTTCCATCCCAGGAAGTGAATTAGGTCCAAGAATGATTGTAGGAAAATTAATTGCTTGGAGAACAGAAGTTACTGTAACACCAACATTAATTGGACAAATGCTTGTAGACTTTGGTAAACTTGGAGTAGCTATTGAAATGTTTATTTTAGGAAGCATATTGGGAATTGGTTACAAAATCATTAAAATTACAAAAGAAGGTTTTTACATTGCATTATACAGTTTATTAGTAACCTACTCAATATTAGGAGTAGAAACAGGAATTTTAGATATTCAAGTTTTATTTTATTTCTTCATTGCAATAATTATCTATTTAGCAATTATACTAAAAAATAAAGGAATAAAAATATAATTCTTATAACACATCATCACCAAGAGTATATAATTAATAAATAAAAAGTCTAATTAATGGTATTAATTTATAAAAATAATTAATTAAAAATAGACAAATAATTAAAAATTTAGGCATACCAAAATATTTATATATGAGAAAATCTAAACTATAATTGATTTAGGCAAACCTAAATTTATTTTTATTTAAAATCAATGAAAATTTAATTTTAGAGAGAACAATTCTGAAAATTCTTAAAATAATTATTACAATTCAAATCAATGATTAAAATTAGAACATAACTAGAATTAACATAGACATAATTAAAACTAAAATCAAAATCATTAAATGGAAGACTCATTTTTTCAATTTAAAGTACAAAAATGATAAAACCACTAAAAAAAATAAATTTAGGAATACCTAAAATCAGTTAAGGAGATATATGATGAGATTAGATGAAATGAAAAAAGGAGATAAAGGAATTTTAATCTCCTATAATAACCAAGGAGATATCGAATTAAAAAGACATTTACTTGGTATGGGATTTGTAAAAGGTTCTGAAATTGAACTGGAGAAAGTTGCCCCTCTAGGAGATCCAATTGAACTTAAAATTAAGGGATATTCAATATGTCTTAGAAAAGAAGAAGCAAAGAATATTGAAGTAGAACTCATAAGCAATTAAGTTTTAAGAGGATAAGTATGGCAAACATAAAAATAGGCTTAGCAGGAAATCCTAATGTAGGTAAAACAACATTATTCAACGCATTAACTGGGTTAAACCAACATGTAGGTAACTGGCCAGGAAAAACTGTTGAAAAAGCAGAAGGTCACTGCAAATACAATAATAACAAATTAAATATTATTGACTTACCTGGAAATTATGCATTAAGTGCCCATTCTATCGAAGAAATTGTCTCAAGAGATTTTATTGTAGATGAAGATTCAGATGTAATAGTTAATGTTATTGATGCTGCAAATTTAGAACGGAACTTATATTTAACTATCCAAATGATGGAACTTGGTGCAAACTTAGTAATTGCATTAAATATGAATAGATATGCTCAAAAAAAAGAACATGAAATTAATTCAAAAAAACTTTCAGAATTATTAGGAATTCCAATTGTAGAAATTGAAGCTAATGACAATACAGGAAAAGAAGATTTATTAAATGCTATTGAAAAAGCATCTAAAAATAAAATAAACAGCAGCAATAAATTAGTTTATGGAAATGAACTTAGAGAGCATATCCAAGACATTCAGAAGATTATTGAAGAAGACAAATCATTAAATGATTTACCATCTAACTGGATTGCTGTCAAATTACTAGAGAATGATGAAATAATTTTAGAAAGAGTTGAAAACTCTCTTAAAAGAAACCAAATTCTCAAAGAAACTGAAAAAGTTAAAAAACATTTAAAAAGCATATTTAAAGAAGGAAGTGAAGAAGTAATTGCGAATGCAAGATATGCATTTATAGGAGGATTACTTGAAGAAACTCTCAAAAAACCAAAAAAAGAGAAAGAAACATTAACAGATAAAATTGATAGAATTGTAACAAACAGAATATTAGGTCTCCCAATATTCCTTATTATTATGTATCTAATGTTCCAAATAACATTCGTAGTAGGAGCACCATTCCAAGATTTAATTGATTCTGGATTTAGTATGCTTGGAGATTGGGTTATTGCAACACTTGGAGAAACCATGCTTTCATCATTTATTGTAGATGGGATCATTGGAGGAGTAGGTGGTGTCCTTGTTTTCTTACCTCAAATCATATTATTATTTTTAATCATAAGTATTTTAGAAGACAGCGGATATTTAGCAAGAGCAGCTTTTGTAATGGATAAAGTAATGCATAAATTAGTAGGATTACATGGAAAATCTTTCATACCTATGATTTTAGGATTTGGATGTGGAGTACCTGGAATAATGGCTACAAGAACCATGGAAAGTGAAAAAGATAGATTATTATCAATGATGATTATTCCATTCATGTCTTGTTCTGCAAGATTACCTGTATACTTATTACTTGTAGGTGCTTTCTTTACTGCATACCAAGGACTTGTAATTTTCTCAATATATTTACTTGGAATTATAGTTGCAATAATAGTTGCAACAATATTAAAGAAAACATTATTCAAAGGAATGTCTGCACCATTTGTAATGGAACTCCCAACTTATAAATTACCATCTTTAAAAGGAGTATTAATGCATACTTGGGAAAAAGCATATGGATTTATTAGAAAAGCAGGAACAATTATTTTAGGATCATCCATTGTAATATGGATTTTAAGTATCTTCCCAATGGGAGTTGAATATGGGTCTCAAGAAAGTTTAATTGGAATGATTGGTACTTTTATTGCACCAATATTTGCACCTTTAGGATTCGGAACATGGCAACCTTCAGTAGCTGTTCTTTTCGGACTTGTAGCAAAAGAAGTTGTAGTTGGAACTTTTAGTTCATTATTTGGAGTAGCTGAAGAAGGTGCTGGAATTGTAGCATCCATGCATAGTATTTTCACACCATTAACAGCATTTACATTCATGGCATTTGTATTATTATATGTTCCTTGTTTCGCAGCCCTTGGTACTGTTAAACAAGAAACTGGAGGATGGAAATGGCCAGCAATAATGGTATGTATAACTACTGTAACTGCATATATTGTTGCATTAATCATATTCCAAGGAGGATGTTTATTAGGATTTAACTAAATCCTAATTTAATCCATTTAATCAACAACTAAAAAAAACAGAAATTTAAAGAAAATAACAAAACCATATAGAGGGAAAATAATGAAATGTAGAATGTGCGGATATGAATTTAACGAAAATCAACAATCCCCTTGTAAAAGATGTGGAAAATGTAAAAACACTATAGTACATTGCCCAAATTGTGGTTATGGTAATGATCCAAGATATGAAAGTGATTTTAAATTTATAACTTTATTAAAAAATAAGATAAAAAATAGTTCATGATTTTAAAAAAAATAAGATAAAATAAAATATACTAAGATAAAATTAAAATTTAA
>JAKSUF010000089.1 GCA_024409145.1 archaeon
CACAAACAGTACTCATGCATAAAAATAATAAAAACATAGATATTAATATTATATTATTTTTATTAAAAAATATCATTTTAAACACCAATAATCTTTTTTTCTTTTTTTATTGTTTTATTATTTAATGTATATATAATTTATTTAAAGTATATATAAGGCTCTGTCAAAAACTATGGGGTTAGAGAAAAAATTCAAAATTTAATTTAGAAAAAATTAATTCTGAAATTAATAATTTGGAACTTAAATTTCTAAAATAAACCTAGATTAATTTATTTCATAACAAATTCTAAAAGAGATTAAAGTTTTAAAAAATTCAAAACCCTATAGTTTTTGACAGTGCCAATTTATTAATTTAGTATTTATGGATGATATTATGAAAACAAGGCTTAGAAATGTTAAAGACAAAAAAGAAATGGAAAGAATGGTTGATGACTTTATTACTATGGGATATACAATTTCAGAACAAGGAGAAAAATCTGTTAAAATGATATATAAGAAATATGGAGGTATTGGTTCTCATATTATTATTCTTATTCTATTCTGTTGGACTTTTCTAATTGCTAATGTTCTTTGGTTAGTATACAATTACTTCGTTAACAGTGAAGAAGTTATCATTAGAATTGAAGAATAATTCTATTTATTTTAATGGTTCATAATAGAAGTTATCTAATTATTTTTTGGATAACTTCTAATTTCTTTCTTATTTACATTATATTTTAAATTTTTAATGAGATTGTAATTAAAGCTATTGGCCAGACTAACGGTGTAGCAGATAAAGTAGAATCTAATTTTAAAGAGTTTGTTCTTCTGCTAATTCAAGTATGAAAGCTACTTCTCAAGCTACTAATAAAGTAGCTTCTTCTTTTGATAAAATAAATCTCATTAGTAAATTATCGTTTAAATAAATTCGTTAAATGAAAATATTACGAAACATTTAGAACTATAAATAATAATTTAATTGTTGATTATCTTATTAATATAAAAAGTATAAAAAATCTAGCCTATAATATTGAGATTTAAATTATGATTTAGATTCAAATTAGGTTTCTAAATAGTAATATGTTAATAATCATGTTGTTTAATTTCTTGATGGGGTGTGTAAAATTAGTGGATTTAAGAGTAAAAAGTTTAAAAAAAGTAATTTCTTGAGTGAGTAGATAAAATAAGTGGGATTATGAGTAAAAGGTTTAAAAAAAGAAATTTCAAGTATTGATTTATTTATAAAGATTTAAATCTAATACTTGTATTAATGATTCAGTGTCAAGAATAATTTGAGTTTCACTTTTATTTTTAGTTTTTAAAGTAAATCTTTCAATTACTCTTCCACCTCTTGCTTTAACTTTAGACTCCATTTTATCAAGAGCAATTTCATTTTCAGAATCTACTGAAAATAAGACAATATCTTTTCCAACTAAATTACAATTATCAATAATTGTGTTAATAGCAGGAGTTGGATTATTCACCCAAGTTGGAGTTCCAAAATAAATTATGTCAAATTCACTAAGATTTAATGAGGAAGGATAAATTTTTGTTTTAGTTTCTCTATATGCATCAATAGTTGAGCTTAGTTTATTCATAATTCCATTTCTCTTTTTCAAGTCTTTTATTTCACAAATGTAGCATGATAAACTTTTAGCTATTGTTTCACTAATTAATTTAGTTGTTCCATTTTCTGAATAATAAATAATTAATGTTTTCATTTTATCCTCCTTTTCATTTTTAATTTTTATAGCTTAATAATAGGTTATATAATATTTATTTTTATTATATTTTATATTTTGTGTAATAATTATTATATTTTAAATATTTTAGTTCTTGAATATTGAATATATCTTGGAAATAAGTGGATTATATGTTAGGTATTATGGATGTAAACCAAACATTTTTAATCCAGCGGTTTCATCAAATCCGCACATAATATTCATGTTATGGACTGCTTGTCCAGATGCACCTTTAACAAGATTGTCAATAGCTGAAACAATAACGAGTCTTCCAGTATTATCTATTTCGAAACATCCAATATGTGCATAGTTTGATCCACGAACACTACTTAATCTTGGAATTTCACCATCTTCTAATACTTTTACGAATGGTTCATCTTTATATTGTTTTTTATAAATTTCTAAGATTTCTTCACTTGTAATTTCATTTGCATTATCATTTAAGAAACAATGGTTAGTTGTTAATATTCCTCTGTTTACAGGTACTAAATGAGGAGTAAATGATATTTTGACATCAGAAAATGCTCCAAGTTCTTGTTGTATTTCTGGTGTGTGCCTATGTTTTGTAGCTTTATATGGATTTACATTATCTCCAATATTTGGGTAATGAGTTGAAGTAGTTGGGCTGATTCCTGCACCACTTACGCCGGTTTTTGAGTCAAAAATCATTCTTTCTGCAAGCCCTGCTTTTGATAATGGGAATCCTGATAAAATAGCTCCAGTTACAAAACATCCTGGATTTCCAATAAGTGTTGCTTTTTTAATTTCTTCCCTATGGATTTCTGGAAGTCCAAAAACTCCTTTTAAATCAGAAGTATGTTCGATTCCATACCATTTTTCATAAACTTCTACATCATTGAACCTATAATCTCCACTTAAATCAATAACTTTTGCACCAGTTTCTAATAAACTTGGAACAATTTTCATAGATGCTCCATGTGGTGTTGCTGCAAATATTATGTCTGCATCAAGTTCATCAGGATTTTTATTTTTAAATACTAATCCAGAATCTCTGATGTGTGGATGTGTTTTATGTACTTCTTGTCCATCTAATTTTCTTGAAGTTATTTCAACAATATCTGCTTCTGGATGGTTTAAAAGAATTCTAATTAATTCTCCACCAGTATATCCACTTCCTCCAACAATTGCTACATCAACCATTTTTAAATCTCCTATGTTTATTATATCTTTATATTTTTATTATTGTAATTTTTAGTTATTTTTTATTATTTTTTATTATTTTTTTATTCTAGTATAAGATTATATTTTTCCAGTTTTGTCTTTAAAATCAGCTTCTTTGATTTTTTTAATAATTTTACAAGTACTGTCTAGTTCTCCGAACATATAATCTTTAACTCTAATAGCTTTTGCATCAATTCCTTCATTATCTAATGCATTTTGAAGTTTTTCAACATCATGGTCTTGGTCTGATCCAATAGCTATTATATCTGGTTTAATTTCTTTAACAATTTTAAACATGTCTCCAGCATAACCTAGATATGCATCATCAACAGGTTTTAAATATTTTATCATCTCTAATCTTTGTTCTTCAGGTATAATTGGAATTCTTTTTCTTTTTTCCACAGTTGAATCTTTAGCTATAACGACTGTGAGGGTAGCATCTTCCCCTCCTAGTTCCTTAGCTTTTTCAAGGAATAAGACATGTCCGGGATGTAATATGTCAAATGTTCCTGTTGCCATCACTTTTACCATTTTTGCACGCTCTTATTTATTTAATGTTTGGTACTTCAAAGCTTCTTTCAAGTCTATCTTGTTTTTGTATAATGCAGATCCAATAACTACTCCTTTTGCTCCAGTTTGTTGAAGTTGAGATAAATCGTCTAAGTTTGTAACTCCTCCAGAGTATACTATTGGAATATCTACAGAATTTACAAGTTCAACAACAGGGTCAGTATAGAAACCACCGAGTAATCCTTCAACATCCACATTTGTGAATAAAATACTGCCTGCGCCATGTTCCTTGAATTCATTTGATAATTCAGATGGACTTTTATTAATATTTTCTTGCCATCCTTTAATAAGAACCTTATTGTCTTTACTATCTAAAGAAATCATAATTCTCTCTGACCCATATTCTTCTGAAAGTTCTTTAATGGTTTCTGGATGTTCAATACCCATAGTTCCAATGATTAATCTTTCAATATCTAAATCTAGGAGTTTTTTTGCATATTCTATGCTTCTGATTCCTCCACCTAGTTGTATTGGGACAGATAATTCATTTAAAATCTTTTTAATTACTTGGAAACTTGTATTTCCATGGATAGTGCCATCTAAATCAATTATGTGGATGGTTTCTGCACCTATATCTTCCCATTGTTTAGCTACTTTTTCAGGGTTTTCTATTTGAACCATTTCAGTTCCAGGTTCTCCTTGAACTAATTGTACACATTTCCCATTTTTTATGTCTACTGCAGGCATTATTAACATTTTATCTTCTTGGAATGACATATAAGCACCTTATAGTTAATATAATTTATAGTTCTTATTATATTTATTTAATTAATTTAATATATTTTATTTAATTAATAGTTTTCAATAATTCTTTTAATTATTTTGGAATTTTTAATTAATAATTTTCAATAAAATTCTTAAGTAATCTTGATGAGATTGAAATATTTGTCTCAGGTAATTCTATTTCTTCTTTTTTAAACCAATCTGCTTCAAGTATTTCGTAGTTGTCTACTTTTATTTCTCCTGATTTGTATTTGCATGTAAATGCAATCATTAAAGAGTTTGGATATGGCCAAGATTGGCTTCCAAAATATTTTAAATCTTCTACTTCAACCCCTACTTCTTCTTTTACTTCTCTATGGACTGCATCTTCAATGGTCTCTCCTACTTCCATAAATCCCGCTATAAGTGCAGGTTTTTTAGTTTTGTGGTAAGAATGTGTTGCCATTAATAATTTATTTTCTATATTTCCATTTTCGTCTCTGTCTTCTTTTATTATTGTTGTGATAATTGCTGGAGAAATTCTTGTAAAACTCATAAATCCACATTGTGGACAAACTTTTGCTCTTTCAATATCTGATTGGTATGTTTTAGTTCCACATCTTCCACAATATTGGTGGTTATTTTCCCATTCAAGTAATTGGATTGCTCTTCCAGCTATTAAATAGACTTCTTCATCAATATTAAAAATCTCATTTAATGGTATGAATTTTCCTTTAATATTTTTGTTAGGTTCTTCTATTTCTATAGTATATGTATCTTTAAAATAGAATTCTCCTAAATGCATTTTGTTCTTAATATCTTCTTCATTAATTCCAATATCTTTTAAATTTTCGATTAATGGTATATTATTATCTATTATTAATAATTCTCTATTATTAAATATGAAATAATATTGTTCTTTTGTATTTTTGATATCACTTTCAAGATTGTAATTTGAATAGATATTTGTACAATTGGTGTTTTTTGATGTTAATTTAGTATTGTCTTTTGAATTTAATTTCATATTATTATCTTTGTTAATTTTATTTTATAAATTTACTTTTCATCGAAAAATTTAAATATTATGTAATCTAATTTTTACATATGTAATATATTTTTTACAAAAGTTAAAATTTATTTACTTTTGTAAGATTTATATTACTTTATTCTTTCCTCCTTTGTTGATTCTTAAGAATGTTTTAGTGAGATATTCTTGGATTGAATGAAGGTCGGATAATTTAAAAGAATTTGTATAATATGGAATTTCAGAATAAATGTTCTTTATATTATTAAAAGTTTATGTGGTGTTTATATGGATTGTATTATTGAAACTAAAGATTTAACTAAAGAATTTGGTAGTTCTATTGCTGTTAATTCTATTAATATGCATGTTGAAAGAGGAAAAATATATGGACTTCTTGGTAAAAATGGTGCAGGTAAAACAACAACTATGTGTATGCTTTTGAATTTAGCAACACCAAGTTCTGGAGATATTTTTATAAATGGGGAAAATATTAAAGATTCTAAAAAATATTATTCAAAAATAGGATCTATTATTGAAGTTCCTGGATTTTATGAAAATTTATCTGCTTTTGATAATTTAAAATTTATATCTAAACTTAGAGGTAATTATGATAAATCTAATATTGAACGAGTTTTATCTGTTGTTTCACTTACTGGAGCTAAAAATAAAAAATTTAAAAATTTCTCTTTAGGTATGAAACAAAGGTTAGGTATTGCTGCAGCTATTATGCATAATCCAGAAATTCTAATTTTAGATGAACCAATTAATGGTTTGGATCCAATTGGTATTATTGAAATTAGAACTCTTTTAAAAAGATTAGTTTCTGAATATGGAACTACAATTATTATTTCTAGTCATATATTAAGTGAGATAGAAATTATTGCAGATGTTATTGGAGTAATGAAAGATGGTGTTTTAGTTGAAGAAATTTCTAAAGATGAACTTAAAAATAAATTAGATAAATATCTTGAAATAGAAGTTTCTGATTTAGAATTAGCTACTAATTTACTTGAAAAAATAGGTTTTAAAAAAGGTTTTGATTTTAAAATAGAATTATCTGATGATTTAC
>JAKSUF010000009.1 GCA_024409145.1 archaeon
AGCCTATTAAAAAATATATTAAAAATCCAAATACTCAAAATAAATTATATAATTTCGATAGAGTATTATAATAATATTTTAGATTAATAATAATTATGATTTTCATTTAATATAAACTATTCTATAAACTATACAAATAAAGTAGAATAAAAGATAAAAAACTACAAAAATTACAAGAAAAAATAATGGATAAACAAAATAAGAAATAAATAACAAAATAAAATATTAAAAAAATGAGATAAAATGCTAATAAAATACTAAATATTAAAAAAAGATTTATAAATATAATTCTATTTTAGAATTATATCATAAATCAATAAACTATGTAAATAGTTTCCTTAATAACTAAATAGAAAAGCTATAAATCAATAGCTTCTCCACCAGCTTCTTCAATTTTAGCTCTTGCAGATTCAGAGAATTCTGGAGATTTAATAGTTAATGGTGCAGTAAGATAACCATTAGCTAATACTTTGTTATAACCTAATTCAGTTACATCAATTACAATTACATCTCCGTCTTTAGTAGCTTTTCCTTCTTCTACAAATTGTTCAGCTTTATCATTTAAGAAACCAACGTTAACAGGATAGTATTTATGAATAGTTTTTTGAGGTCTTTTGAAACCATGTTTACCGAAGTAATTTTTGTTTTCAATTACAGTAGTAGTCCAGTGGTGTTTTCCAGCTCCAGCTTTACCTTTACCACCTTTGTGACCTGCACCTCTTCTTTTTTGAGAACATCCACCACCAACGGTTCTGGAACCTCTCATTTTATTGATTTTTCTTTGTTTTCTAATCATGTGAAACACCTAAGCCATTCTTTTTGCGAGGTCGTTAATAGCTTCTCCTCTGTAACCTAAAGATCCACCTTCTTTAATAGAATGTCTAATTCCTTCATATCCTTTTCTTGGAGGATGTAAACGGAAAACAGGTTTCATATTAATATCTTTAGCTTTAATTTCAGAGTTGATTAATGCATTAGCTAACTCTTCAAAGGAAGAGTAATCAGTGTTTTCTGCTAAATATTCTTCAGTAATAGCAGCTCCACCTACTAATTTACCTCTTTTTTCAATAAGTTCAACGAGAGTTTCAGTGTCGATTTCTCCCCAAGTGATGTAATCTTTTCCTTTTTGGAGCATACCTTTGAAACTTGGGTTTTCTTCAACAAGAACTGCATGATTAATTCTGTTAAGTCTTAACATTTTTAAAGTACTAGAAATGTTTTGAATAACACCAGTAGTACCTCTTACTCTAATAACCAAATACATGATACCACCGTTTATTGAATAACTCCCATATTTTTGAGATCTTGTTCAGATGCTTTTACTCTGCTTAATTCTTTTAAAGCTTCGAATACAGCATTAGCAAAGTTTACAGTAGTTTGAGTTTGACCACTTGCATTAGCCCATACATCTTTAATACCAGCGAGAGATAAGATAGTTTTACCTACATCACCAATAGCTAATCCGACTCCTGCAGGAGCAGGTCTTAAAGTTACATTTACACTACTTGCTTTACCAGTTACTTTGAAAGGAACTGTATGTTGTCTTCCACAGATACAACCCCAATCTCCACAACCTCTTCTAACTTTAATAATGTTGTATTTTGCATTATCTACAGCTTTTCTGATAGCAGGACCGACTTCTCTAGCTTTACCTTGGCCTAAACCAACATAACCATTTTTGTTACCTACAGCAACAATAACTCTGAAGTTTACTTTTCTACCAGATTTGTGCATTCTTTGAACTAAGTTAACATCCATTACTTCTTCTTCTAAATCTGGAAGTAAGGCATCGACTATTTCTAATTCCATAATAGGGAGACCTTTTTGGAAAATTTCATCAATATCGGTAATGATACCTTCTTTAACTTGTTTACCAAGAGTAGTTTTAGGTTCCCATTCATCCATATTAAAACTCATAGTTATACCTCAGACTCATCAATTTTGTTTTTAATTTCTTCAAAGTGTTCAGGTAAATCAGTAGGTTGAAGACCTTTAGCAATGTATTGGGAGAACTTTTTGTTGAGTTCTTCTTCATCTAAAGATTCAGCATATTCTGCAATATGTTCACCATTAATACGGTCTTCAGTAGGTACAATAGATTCACCATAAGGAACTTCTAAACCTGCATCTGCAGCACCTTTAACAGCTGCAAATACTTTAGAACCTCTAATAGGAGATTTTAATCCAATATCTGCAATAGCATAATCAATACCAGCAGCTACTGCTTTTTTACCACATAAGTATGCAGTTAAATAAACAGCAGAGGTATTTTTATTACCTGCTAACCAACCAAGTTTGTTTAACTCTTTACTGTGTGCAGATACAACAGTTTTATCACCGTTACTACCATATTCAATAACTTGGACAATAACATTAGCATTAGATACTCTAACAACTAATCTAGGTCTGTCTAAGTGTAATAATTTTGCTCTAGTAGCATAATCAGTTTTACCTTCTCTTCTTCTTCTGAATGCTACTTTATAATTAGAACCGCTTGCCAAATCAATTCCTCCTATTTAATCATATCATGGTCTTTAGCGTAGTTTTTCATGTAAGATTTACTTCTGAAAGCTCCACCTTTTGCCATTTTGTATAATTTACGGTAGGTAGTAGGATCGATTTCACCAGAAGCTCTCATTTCTTTCAAGTCAGTTCTTAAAGCACGGATAGTTTTCATCCAGACTTGTTTTTTAGGTGTACGAGCATTTTTAGCCCCTTTAATACTACCTTTTCCTTTACGTTTACCTTTTTTCTTTTGTTCTTTAAGTTTTTTAGATCTGTAGCTACTAATACCAGTTTGTGGTTTAGCTTTAATAATACCTTGATCGATAAGTTGTCTTACACCGTCTCTGGTGATAGCTCTAGAAACTTCTTCAATTTCTTCAGGATCTATCCATACGCGGTTTACTCCAACTTTGAGTATACTAGCAGCTAATCTTTTTTGTGTAGTAAGATTCATAAATAATCCTCCATTTTAACTAGCTGATAAACTTGAATAATAATTTTTCAAGCTTCCCTTTAATTTCATTAAATTAATTAATCTAATTTAAGTTGGTTTAATAATAAGAAAATGGATTCATTCATCACTTAAATTATTATCTATAACAGATAATATATTAAACTCGTTCTTTTGGAACATACGAATCAAATAGTTACATAAGTTGTGATACAAGGTTAAAGACGAATTCCATAATCTCGTACCAACTTTATATAACGCCCTTAAGTTTCTTATATTAAACAGTATAATCATTAATTTATTTTAAATTTTTAAAATTTAATCTTAAATTCATTACCAAATTAGTTTTAAACCTGGCTCAAATTTACTTTAAATTTAATTAAATTTTCAATTTGTTAGTTATTTAATCTTAAATTCATACCAAATTAGTTTTAAACCTGGCTCAAATTTACTTTAAATCACTGATTAGTATCAAATCAATTGATTTGATTAATTCGATTAATTTTTGAATTTATAGGAAATGAAAAAACTTCATGTTTAATCATCTAATAATTATCTGAATAATCAAATAATTCTAAATTTTAAATTCTTAATATTAAAATCAACAAATAACTTATTTGTTTAAAACTTTAATACCTAATTCAGATGCTTTTTCTAACATCAATTCTTTTTTACGTTTACCAATAGAAGCACTAATTCTTGCAGCTTCAGTAGCTGGGTCAATAGCTTCTAATTCTTTCATATTACAAACAAGAATGTCTTTAAATCCAGAAGGATGTAACCCTCTAACATCTTTTGGAGTACGGTAACCAATAGAAGGCATAGCAGGTTTACCAGATTCATATCTTCTCATTTTACTGGTTTTTCCTTTAGGACGTCTCCATTTAGTGCCTAATTTTTTGTAACGAGCATATTCTTGTCTTTTAAATTGTTTACTCATATTATCACCAATATAACTATCCTTCTCTGCTTACTAAATATATACCATCTTGGAATACTCTAGGGTCTTTACCTTTGATTTTAGTAGCTTGTTCTAAGTTAGCCATAGTTTGACCAACATCTTCTTTATTTACACCAGTAATGATAACTTCGTCTCCTTTAACAGAAACTTTAGCATCTCCAACAATTTTTGCAGATCTTGGGTGTCTTTCTCCAATAAAGTTATCAATAGTTACTTTATCGCCTTGAGCTTTAACAGTCATTGGAAAGTGAGCAAATACAATTTTCATACGGTAAGTGAAACCATCAGTTACACCAGTAATCATATTTTGAATATGAGCTCTAGTAGTTCCAATCATTGATTTATCTGCTTTTTTAGGGAAAGCAGTTTCAAGTACTACAACATCGTCTTCAACTTTAATATCTACATTTGGGTAAGTAAATTCTCTAGAAGTTTGTCCGTTAGGACCTTTAACAGAAACTTCTTCGTTAACAATAACTTCAACGCCTTCAGGGATTTCAATTTCTTCCCTAATAGCTGCAGCTAATACCATATTTAATCACCTAATACATATAAGCCAACAAACGTCCACCAATACCTCTTTCTTTAGCTTCTCTGTGGGTCATAATACCTTCAGGAGTAGTTACGATTAAGATACCGAAATTTTTTGCTGGTAAATATCTTTTTTCAAATTTCTCAAATTCGTCTTTCTTTACAGCATGACGTGGTTTAATTACACCACATTGATTAATATTACCTTCTAATTCTACTTCGAATTTTCCAGCTTTATTGTCATCTATAAATTCAAATTCACCTATATAATTCTCTTTTTGCATAGTGCTTAAAACATGTCCAATTAATTTAGATGCAGGAGAAATAGTACAGTTACTATTTACCTGACGTTCATTATTTCTAATGTTAGTTAAAGCATCAGCAAGAGGATCCATAAGAGTCATAATAAACACCTTTTTTAATTATATTTTTTAAATCCTATTTTAGGAGCAAGTTCTCTAAAACATTGCCTACATAAGTTGATACCATATCTGCTAATAACTGCAGAGTGGTCACCACAACGGCTACATTGTTTTGCTGCTTTACCATATTTTCTTGGCAAAATAATCACCTTTCATTAATTAATAGATATAATAATTTTCATATTAATTTAGAATATTCCAAATTAGTATAAAATTTCATCTTCTTCTTCAGAAATTTTAACATTGAAATTTTCTTCCATGAATTTCATAGTTTCTTCAGGAGTAATTCTGTGTCTTTTTGGAATAGTTTTCTTTTGGATTTTTCTTCTTTTGATTCTGTAACCAGGTTTTTCAAAAGTAATAGATAAGTTCATACCAAAAATACCAATATCAGGATCATATCTCATTCCAGGAATGTCAATATGTTCTTTAATACCGAAAGAAACATTACCTTGAGCATCAAATTGGCTAGGTCTTAATTTATTATTAATACCTTCTAAAACCATTTTAATAGCTTTATCTGCTTTTTCTCCACGAAGGGTTACTTTACAAGCAATAGGTTGGCGTTTTCTGATACCCCATTCTGGGTTAGTAACTTTAGAGAAAGTTTTAACAGGAGTTTGACCAGTCATTTCTTCTAAAAGTTTAATAGCTCTAGCTAATCTTTCACCAGCTTCTCCAACACCAATATTGATAGTTGCTTTAGCGATGATAACTTCATTCATTGGATTCATTGATTAACCTCCATTAAGTCAATAACAGGTTCATCTTTACCAATAACAAAAGCATATTCTTTTAAAGTTAAGAAAGTGTCATTATTTGCTTTTTCAATGATTACAGTATTAGGTTTAGAAGATTCGTCAACAATAACTTCTTTAACTTTACCAATTTCACCAATGTGTTTACCACCAGTTACAAATACAACTGCACCATCTTCAAATTTATAATTTTCGTTAATATCTTGTTCAGGAACACCTAAAGCAATTACATCTTGACCTGCAAAGTTATCTTCATCAACTAAAACATTTCTACCATCGTGAAGGTTTAATTGAGTAATTCCACCTTTAATAGTAGATTTATTAATGATTTTAGCTAATTTAAATTTAGCATCATCTTCAGTAATTGGATGTAAATTTAATCTTCCTTTAGTATCTAAGAGAAGTCTGTAATTATCACCAGTTTTTGGAATAGATAAAATATCCATGAAACCTACTGGGAATTTGTAATCTTTTTTAGCTTTTCCATCAATTAAAATGTCACCATTGTTAATAATTCTTTTTGCTTCTCTAGAATTGTCAGCAAGTCCTAAAACATCTCTAACAATAACTAATAAAGATAAAGAATCTTCAATTGCGTGACTACCTGGAGCAGGTTTTACAGTCCAAGTATCTTCTTTTGGATGGATAGGCCAACTTTTAGGTGCTTTAAATCTTTTAAGATGCTTTCTAGATCCCATTTTTGCCATCCTTAAGCCTCCTTATTATTTATTCTTCTATCATCTTTTAAATCAGCATCGATAATCATCAAGTTAGATGGGTGAATTGGGAGGAATACTGCAGTTCCATCAGGTTTATTTAAAGTTACACCTTCAACAGTAACTTTGTATCTCATAACATCAATGGATTCAACTTTTCCTTCATGACCTTTAAAGTCACCACGAACAACTTGAACTTTATCCCCTACTTTAATAGGTAAAGATCTTTTACCAAGATCTGCTCTTAAATCTTTACTTAAATTAGCACTCATAATTTTACGACGAATGTGTAAAGGAGCAGTGTAGAGAGCTTTTCTTTGTTTTCTTGGTTGAATTGACATTTATATCACCATACTTAAATTAAAATACTTGCAGCACTACCTACACTAGGCCATTTATCAGCTGCTTCTTTAGCAACAGGTCCTCTAATTTCAGAACCTTTGAGTAAACCTTCTGGAGTAATGATAACAGCAGCGTTATCTTCAAATTTAACACGAAGGCCATCTGCACGTCTGTATTCTTTTTTCTGTCTTACTACTACAGCGTTAACGATTTCTCTTCTCATGTCTGCAGTTCCTTTTTTAACTGAAGCAACAACAAGGTCACCAACACCAGCTACATCAAGTCTTCTACGAACACCTTTGAAACCTTTAACAGAAATAATTTCAATTTCACGAGCACCAGTATTGTCTACACATTGAAGTCTAGCACCAATTGGTAACGCTTTAGTAACACTAGAAGTTGTAGGTTTCATCTATTCATCACCTTTTACTTCAACTAATACAAAGTGTTTAGTTTTACTTAAAGGTCTGCATTCTGCAATTTTTACAGAATCGCCAATTTCAACATCAATACAATCAGGTTTGTGAACACTAATTCTTGATCTTCTTTTTTCGTATCTTTCATATTTTCTAATGAACTTGTAGAAACTACGTTCTACTGTAATAGTCCTTTCTGCTTTATTAGAAGTTACAATTCCCTCAAGGACTTGTCCTCTAACAGCTAAATTACCATGGAAAGGGCAGTTAGGATCATCACATACAGTTTCAGGTTCCTTAACATTAAGTCCAACCATTTTATCACCATTAAATTTTTTTATATCTCTTTTTTATCCTATCCTCAGGACGATTCAACAATATTTTACCATCAATTTCAACAATAGTTCCAGAAGGAACTTTAAATTGAAATACAGAAACATCTTTCTGAATTAATTTCTCTGTGGATTTTCCATTAAGATTAGAATTAGTTTGAATTAAGAAAGTTTTTTTAGTCTCATCTATAATAATACCCGTAAGACCAATTAAATAGCTATCAGAGCTATCAACTATCTTAATCTCTAATCCAATTAATTCATGATAGAATATGTTTTTTGAGCTTATCATTATAAGCCTCTATATGTGTTAACTTAAGACAGTAATATAATAATTAACGTCTTTTTCTTCTATTATTGAATTTTTTATCAGCATCTCTAATTTCAATAGTATCAGAAGAGAAACCCATATCAGATAAAACTTCTTTAACTCTTACTTTATGATCACCTTGAAGTTCAATTTGACCTTTTTTAGCAGTACCACCACAAGCACATTTTGCTTTAAGAGTTTTAGTAAGTTCTTTTATATCAATATCATGTTCATCGATACCTTCAACAATAGTCATAAGTTTTCCAAATCTTCTTCTAACTGTATAAACTTTAACAGCTTGAACTTCTCTTGCAATTTCTTCACAAACACAAAGTTCTTCAGGAAGACCACATACATCACAGATTTTTGACATTTAATTCTCCTTCTGTTTTTGGTTCATAATTGTAAGAACACGAGCAATAGTCCTTTTGAGTTCTCTGATTTTACCAGGGTTTTCATTAACTCCAGCAGCAGCACTTTTAGAAATGTTTTTAGCTAATTCAGCTTTGAGTTCAATCAATTTTTCTTGAATATCCTCATCTTCCATTTCCCAAATTTCTTTACTTCTTAAAATTGCCATTCTTTCAACTCACTATAAAGTAAATTAATAATAATTCTTAATAAAGAAAAATTATTATTTATTCTTCCTCTTCATCAGCAGCTTCAAGTTCTTCTAAATCAGAATCTTCTTCAAGTTCTTCTAATTCTTCGAGTTCTTCAGTAGCTTCAACAATTTCTTCTTCAACTACTTCATCTTCAACTGCATCATCGATAATATCCTCAACTTTTGGAGCAAGGATGTCAACTTTATCTGGTAAAACTGCTTCAGGAGGCATAATTCTTACTACAATTCCTAAAACACCAGGTTTTAAAGGAGCAGTAGCAAAACCTTCTTCTACAAATCTGTCTGCTGGTTCACCACATTTTTTGATGTAACCTTCAACAAACTTAGCAACTGCAGATCTAGAACCTCTGATTTTTCCAGATATAGTTACTTCTACACCTTGAGCACCTGCACCCATAATTCTACGAATAGTGGAGTAAGCTACTCTTCTGAAGTGCATTCCTCTTTGAAGCATGTTAGCTATTTTAGCAGCCATGATTCTTGCATTAAGTTCAGGAACATCTACTTCTTTAACTTCAACTTGAGGGTTGTCTAAATCAAATTTATTTTTAAGATTTTGGGTGATTTGTCTTACGGTTTTACCACCTCTACCAATAACCATACCAGGTCTTTCAGCATAAACAACAACCATAGTTCCTAAAGGAGTGACTTGAATGTCCATTCCTCCATAACCTGCTCTTTCAAGTTCTTTTTCTAAGTATTCATCAATTTTGGTTCTTCTGAGACCTTCTGTAACGAAATCTTTTTCTATCATTAATTAAGCCTCCACTAAAACTATTTGAACATGAGTAGTTGGGGTATTAAATGGAGTTACTCTACCGAATGCTCTTGGTATAGCACCTCTAATTACAACACCTCTATGACTAGAGATATGCTCAATTTTAAGGTTTTCAGTATCCATACCTTTGTATTCAGCATTTGCTACAGCATTTTCTAAAACTTTTAATATTGCTTTAGAAGCTTTAACAGGGTATCTTCCAGCAGCCCATCCTTTCATTCCTTTTCTATGACCTACATCACTATTATATCTTTTAAAAGGAACAGCTTTTTTCATATCAATAACATCATTTAAATATGCTTGTGCTTTAGAAACTTCCATTCCTCTTAATGCATTACAAATTTCAACACAATGTTTTGGTGAAACTTTAAGGGATTTAGCCATAGCACGTGCGACTTTAGATTCGTCAACGTCTTTATTATTATAAGCGTAATTATTTGCCATGATTTAATCTCCTTATTTAAGTGGTACAAACATGGAAGATCTAGTAGCTCCCATACCTGGGTCTCCGTGTTGAACTCTTTGTCTAGTTGGTGCAAATTCACCAAAGAAGCAACCTAACATTTCAGGAGTGAAAGTTACTTCAACAAAGTCTTTACCATTGTAAATTCCAAAAGTAACTCCGACCATTTCAGGAATTACAACCATATCACGACAGTGGGTTCTTACTACTAAAGGTTTTCCACCTTTGGTACCTTGTTCTTTCATTTTTCTCATTTTATCCAACACAGACTGTTGTCTTGGTAAGAATCCTCTTTTTAAGGATCTTCTTTGTCTTGCTGGTAAAAGTTCAATAAACTCATCTAAGGACATTTCTTTAAGTTCCTCGATGGTATAACCTCTATATTTAAATATTTTTCTAGCCAATGACACATCTCCTTAAATCTATCTTCTTTTTCCTGTACGTTTAGCTGCAATAGAACCAACTTTTCTACCAGGTGATGCATGTCTTGAAATAGTGGTTGGACGACCTGGGTGTTGTCTGTTACCCCCACCGTGAGGGTGATCTACTGCGTTCATCGCTACTCCTCTAACAGTCATAGATTTCTTACCTTTAGCTTTAAGAGCATGCCATCTGACACCTGCTTTGAGGTAAGGTTTTTCTTTTCTACCTCCACCAGCTACAACACCGATACTTGCACGACATTTAGGGTTAAAGGATTTGAGTTCACCGGATGGTAATTGAACCATAGCTTGAGTTGCATCATGAGTGATTAAAGAAGCGTAAGTTCCGGAAGATCTTACAAAACGACCTCCATCTCCTGGTCTGTTTTCGATATTATAAATAGGAGTACCTTCTGGGATTTCAGCTAATGGTAAGGTGTTACCAAAGCTAATAGAAGCAGAGATACCACATTCAATATCATCATCAATTTGAATACTTTCTGGAGCTAAGATATGTCTTTTTTCTCCGTTTTCAAATTTAACAAGAGCAATAGGAGCAGTTCTTCCTGGGTCGTGAACTATGTCAACAACTTTACCTTTGAGGCTTCCTTCTTTTTCAATATCATCATAAGCTCTGTATTGGATTTTATCTTTAAATCTGTGAGAAGCTACACGATGAGCAGGAGTTCCTCTTCCTCTACGTTGGTGTATTAATCGTTTTCCCATTCTTTAACCTCCTTAGAATACTCCCATTTTAACAGCTACATCTTCAGCTTCATTTTCTCCAGCGAGTTTAATGTAAGCTAATTTTACACCTTTAGGAGTAATGTGAGTGTTAATTCTTAAAACTTCTTGATCATATAATGCTTCAAAAGCTTTTTTAACTTGAGATTTATTAGATTCTCTTCTAACAACAAATACAAGTTCATTATTTTGATCAATTAAATTCATTGTTTTCTCAGTAATATGAGGTTTAACAATAATTGAGTACGGATCCATATTATTCACCTTCTTAAACTATCCTCAAATAAATTCCTAAGGAACTTATTGGAATAATCCTCCTAATTTTTCAACAGCGGACTTAGTGAAAATAGTTAATCTACCAGCATGGGTACCAGGTGCTAATAATTCAGCATTTAAATTGTCTACAACAACGATATCGACACCAGCGTGGTTTCTTGCACCTAAGCTAATACCTTTATCTTCACCGACAACAACTAAAGGTCCTTTACCTTGCTTGTATTTACGTCCTCTTGTTTTTCCTCTACCTGCTCTTATGTGTTTACTGTTTTTAGCTTTAATAACATCGTCATAAACGCCTAATTTTTCAAAGACTGCACGAGTTTCTTTAGCAGTTTTAACAGCTTCTAAATCATCTTCAACAATAATAGGTAATTGTTCGATGTTTTCACAAATGTGACCTCTACCAGAAACTAAATCTGCATTAGTAGTTGCTGCAACAGCAGATCTAATAGCAAATCTTCTTTCTTTAGTGTTGATTCTTTCATGATGATTCTTTTCAGCTCTAACAGGGTGAGCTTTTCTTCCACCAATAGCTTGTGGGATGAATGCTGCTTTAGAACCATTTTTGACTCTAGGCACCATTGCTACACCTCTACCAGAACCCCAAGATTCTGCAGAAGTTCTTTTACCTGCCATTGGGTCATTACCCCATGGTTGAATTCTTGCAGATTGTGCAGAAAGAACTGCTCTTTTAATAAGGTCAGGCCTATATTCTTCATTAAAAATTGCAGGAAGTTCCATTTCTTCTTTTACTTCCCCTTCAATTGAATAAACATTAACTTTCATACTAACCACTCTTATACACCTTGTTTAGAACTAGTACTGATATAGTTTATTTGAGGAGCTACATCATCAGCTTTCTTAGGTCTAATTGCTTGTCTAAGGATGACTAATCTTTTAGTTGGACCTGGTAAGGAACCTTTTACTAATACATAATCGTTTTTAACTAAACCGTATTTGATGAATCCGCCATCAGGGTTAACTAAATCTATTTCAGATTCGTCTCCAACTTTTAAAACTCTTTTATTGAACTCAGTTCTTTTATGGTAACCCATTTGACCAGCTTGTGCAACAGTCCACATAGTTCTGTTAGGGGTCCAAGGACCGATAGAACCTACGTGTCTACCTTTACCACTTCTAGCTGCTTTACCATATTGAATTCTGATGTTCCATCTTTTAATTACACCTTGGAATCCTTTTCCTTTGGTAGTTGCAATAGCATCCACATATTGACCTTCGTTAAAGATATCACTTGCTCTTACTTCATTACCTAATAATTCAAGTGCTGCATTTAATTTTTCTTCGACAGATTTTCCACCGATAGCACATTCGAAAATTTCAGGTTTTTTCTTAGGTACACTAGCCATTTTAGGATTAGTATGGACTAAAACTTTAATTTCATCAGTTTTATCTAAAGCATCTTGTATTTTTGCAATAGCATTAGATTTATCATAATCTTTAGGAAGAGTTATTTTCCTAGAGAGTTCTTTATCTAAATTATCTGCAATTACTTCAGTGATAGCTTTGAATCCATGTGCAGTTTTTTCGTATGATCTTATCCCCATTACTACAAGGGGCGGTACTTCCAAAACAGTTACAGGAGTGAATACTTCCATTCCATTGGTAGGAGAGTTCTTATCATTATCTACTACCATAGCATGAGTCATACCGACTTTATAACCAGCAAGACCCAAAAGTTTTGGTTCTTCATTACTTGGCCAAGCTTTGATTCTAGGAGTTTCTTTAGCTACTCTTTTACGAGGGCTAAATGCTACAGAACCTTTTCTTGGTTGGTGATGTCTTACCATTATTTTCCTCCATTAAATTTATTTTCCGTAATTTAATTAGTTTAATTATAAACTATACTTTCATGACAATTATATCTATTAGATAAAATTATCAAATGATTACCTGTCTAAATAATCAAATAATCCATAATGGATTTTAAATAGCTAATCTACAATGTAGATTTAGTTTAATCTGGCATACTGTTTAGCATTCATATTATAGATAAATTCTAAAAATATTTATACATGTATCAACAGCAAAGCTTAGAAATACATGTAATTAAACAGCATCCAAGCTAAATAAGCTAGATAAACATGAAACAAGTTATTAACACAATTAACAGTTAAAACTTGTTAAAATTACTTTTCAAGAAGTCTATTGAGAGTGTCTAATTCCCCAATATTAAGAGTGTCTAATTCTTAATATTATCTTCATAGTGTCTATTTATGAAGTGACTCTTGATAGCTAAAGCTAAAACAGCTAAAGCTAATTAATCTCTATATGCATTTATAAAATGTATTTATAAAAATTTACGTAAATAACGCTACGTAATAAACGTTCATGTAATTTAACGCTACATGCAAACGTAAAACTAATAATGAACTATTAGTTAAAATAGATTGAAAATAGCTAAAGTTGAAAATACAGCTTCTTCGATTCTTACCATTTCAGTTCCTTGATTAGGAATAGTATTAATTTTAATAGTTTCCCATAAACCACTTTCAAGATTTTCTTCAGTAGCTGAATAAAATCCTCCGAAAACAATAGCAAGATTATTTGAGCTATTTACCTTAGTTTTCAATTCATCAAAAACAGAATCAATTGTATCTGCAAATCTTGTAGTCTCAACAACAAGATCGGGATTAGTTAATTTTAAACTATTTTTAAGACCTTTATTAGTAGATATGGTCTTATATCCCCAGTAAATGTCATCTGGTTCATCAGGTGTGACTATTACTTCTTTAGCAAACTTAGTAATTTTAAAACTAAAAATTTTATTTACTGTAAGTTGCTCTTTACAAAAGACAAGTTCATCCATACCAATATCAACAAAAGTTCCTTTTTTATTCCTTTTAACAGTAAAACCTTGCCTATAATCACCCAATTTAGGTTGACCAGTAGGATGATGAGGAGTTCTTAACGGAGGCAATATTCCAACATGTCTTAATTCAGATTTTATAGGAATAGCCTTTTTCCTAAGATATTGAGGAGTATTCATATAATTTAAAACTTCAGCAATGAAATCCCCATCCTCATTTTGTTTTTCATCAGGAATAGAAAGGTCTTTATAAACTACAACTTGATCCACCTCGAAAGTAGCTAAAGCTCTACCTATTAAACCAACTTTAGAAGTCTTTAATTTTAGATCTTTAGTATCTGCGAGAAATGAATTTGGTATAAATATAGTTACTTGATTTTGCATAGTTTACCTTTTTAAATTATTAATCTATACATTAACATCATGTACCTATCTGTTTAAAAAAATAGCATAATTTTAAAAATACATTACTAAATATAAATCCAATAAATATATTTCAAAAATATATTCCTTTATACAAGATAAAAATATAAAAAATAATTAAATACATTTTAATTGGCAATACATAAAAAAGTCCATAAAGTAGACTATTTTAATAAAATACCTTTGAAAAGCTACAAATACCCCGTAAGACAATTAAGACATTTGTAAATTAACAATATTAAAAATAAAAAATTTAAAAATTTCTTATAAATAACATAACATAGACATATAGATTAGTAATATATTATTTTTTTATAGTATATAAATGTTTGTATAAAAAAAGTCATTTTTTTAGAAAGTTGTTGCTCTTAAGACAACTACTTTTACATCACGTGATTCTTCTGTGTGAAAATCATATAATTTTGGTATTGGAAACTTATATACTAATTTATGAGTTACATCTGCACCTAAATCTCTAAAGTAATCTATAACAAATTCTTCAGTACTTGCCATATGGAAGGAATAGATTACATCAGCACTATTTACAGCAAATTCT
>JAKSUF010000090.1 GCA_024409145.1 archaeon
ATAAAAAAACTCCAAAAAAGACAAAAACCAAAAACATTAAAAAAACATAACAAATAAAAAAAAATAAAAAAAGAATAGCTATTTAATAATAGCTAATTAAATTTTAAATGATAATTTAAGATTTTACAATAAACCATTCGATTATGTGATTGATTAACCCAATAATCTAGAATTACTCATCATCTTCATCAGGTTTATAGTTTAAGAAACTATAACAGAATAAAGAAACAATTACCAATACAATTAAAGGTACAGTATATTGTGAAGAAGCACTTTTAGTAACTGCACTTATTTCACTTGCACTTGAACCAGATGAACCTACAGTTCCAGATCCACTTTCAGCTCCGGATTTTGAATTAGCATCGAAGCTAGAACTTACACCACCAAATGCACTTGCACCATTGGAATTTGAGCTTCCAGAGAATTGAGAACTACCATTTACTAAAGTATCCCCATTATAATTTCCAGAAGAATTTCCATGAGATGGAGAAGTTCCATAATTATTACTAACGATATTACCAGCAACACCAACAAAAATAGCTGCATTTCCAGTTCCTTTAGAAGAAATCATTTTATTATTACTTACTGAATTACCTTTAGAACCAGAAGTAATTTTAACAGCATATGGAGCATTAGTTGTAATTGCATTAGATTTAATATGATTATTATTTGAACCTGCTTCTAATAAAATTGCCACATTTTCAAGAGTAGTGGAATCAGGGTGTTCAGGCCCCTGAGCAGGATCAAATTTCCAATTAGCATAATTATACATTTTATTATTAGTAATTTCATTATTTGATGAAGCATGTAATCCTAAAGATTCTGTATAACTTGCATTAGAATATATCGTATTAGAATCAATAATATTATTCCATGCAGAATAAAGTTCAATAGCATAATTACCATGAGCAGAACTATTAATTACATTTTTACTAACTTTTGTAAATCCAGAAAGTTCTAAGTTAATACCATAAGTATAGTTATTAGCCTTAAGATTTAACTTATTAGCTTCTAAGGTTGTATTAATAGAATTATGTCTAAGAATAATACCATTAACAAAATAATCCCCTTTCATAGTAATTTTATTCTTTTTGATAACATTATTATTAGCAGTATATACATCTTTACTTGTATCATCACCAGAACAACCTATTCCATATAAAAATGGATCCTTACCTTTAATATAGAAATCATTTTCAAGAATCTTATTGTTATTAGAGTCATAATAAATATAAAGACCAATTAAAATGTTAACAGATGGATTATAAGGGACTTGGAATCCTTTAACAGTAGAAGTTACATTAACTTTATTCTTAGAAAATGTATTATTAGATGAGAAATCAAAGATTACACCATAAGTTTTTGAAAGCTCACTAATACTATGTTCACCATCAAAACAAATTGTTTCATAATATGGATAGAGTTTACCAGTACCAATAGCAGTTATATTATTATTCTTAAAGGAAGAATTATATACTTCATAGGAAAGAAGTGTGAATACTAATTCATCACCTTGAGTTTTGAGAACATTATCAGAAACTTTAGCTCTTTTAACATCACACAAATATATTGCATAAGAAGTATTTTTATCCCATACAGAAATTTTATTACCTTTTATAGTAATATCATCAGCTGCATATACATAAATCCCCCAAAGATTCTTATAAGTAGTTCCATTATTAGAAATAGTCATATTTATAACAGAAGATTTTGAAGCATAAATACATATAGTAGCATTAATAAGAGTAGCTTTCTTTCCAATAATTTTAATAGATCTATCAATATTAAGTTTATGAGATTTTGGACTAATCTTACCTTCAAATATAAGAGTGTCTCCATCTTTAACTATAGAACTAAGGTCGCCATTAGAATCAAAGAAATTATTAAAGTTATTCTTATTTACAGTATAAGTATTTCCTTTACCTGGAATTGGAGTATATTCCTCTTTTTGAGGATATATAATTGCTTTGTCCCCAATATCATTATCATCACAAATCCATAAATCAACAGAAGCCTGAGAGATATTTATAGCATAAGCATAAGATGTATGTATTTTATTTGATACAATAGTTAAATTATATGGTCTTTTAGACCTAGATTGATATTGAACTAATATACCTACACCACTACCAGAGCCATAATCTGCACCAATTTCACTTACAGAATAAATGGAATTATTAGAAATACTGACATTAGAAGGACTACCACTAATAAGAATACCTGATCCAGAACAGAAAACAATAGTATTGCCATAGATTTTAGAATTAGAACCTTCTTCTTCATCCCCTACTTTAATTCCAGATGCATTAGTAGTAATTTCAATATAATTACCAGAAATTGTACTATTAACACCTGCAAATATACCTGCTCTAAATAATTCACTAGAATAAATAGAATTATTAACAATTAAAGCATTTTTAGAACCATAAATTCCATAGTCCCCACCTTTAAGATCAGGATTTTGTAAATCCATACCAGTTAAATTATATATACTATTTCCAATGATTTTATTATAACCAGAAGTGACAGAAATTCCCCTATACATTCCAATAATTGTATTGTATGAAATTGAGTTGTTTTCCCCTGTAAAATACATACCATAAGCCCAGAATGATGGAGAACTAATAGAACTTCTAATTGTATTATTAGAAATATTATTATAATTAGAATGTGGATAACATAAATAAATACCATAAGAGTTCTCAATAGTAATATCATTAGATAAGATAGAATTATAATTAGAACCTCTAAATGTTATACCAGAATGTTGCCAACTACTATTATCTGAACTAAGATTATTAATAGATAAATCACTTGGTACAATTGTTTTAATTATATTATTATAAATTCTTGTATAATTAGAATAGTCCACAGCTACTGGATAAGAGTGATATCCTGAAGAATAAAGAACATTATCAAATATATTAACATTAATAGAATTAATAACATAAATAAGAGATCTATTAACCACATTATTTGCAATATTTAATCTAGATACAGTAGTTAAATCATCATAATTTGAATTTAAAATTTTTATACTACAATCGAATAAATTTGCATCTTTATTAAAACTTGTTAATATTACAGGAATTGATAATATAAATGATTTATTAGTAAAATTACCAGACAAGCATATAGTATCATTAATAGACACTAAAGATTTGTTTAAATTACCATTTGAATCAAAATATTTAATATAATTCTCTTCAGTTACATTATGAATCACATTAGATTTTTCTTTAATATTAGGTCCATTAGAACCACCATTATCTATATAAGAATCTAAATTGGATATAAGTTCATCAGAAGAATTAGAAGAATCCTCAGAATCTATAGAAGAAACAAATAAATTATTTGAAATATCTGAAGTTTCATTTAAATCTAAATTAGTATCATCTATAGCACTAACTGAATTTAATCCAATAATTGCAAGAAAAATGAAGAGCACCAATATTAAATCAAGATTCCTTTTGTTTATTACAACACCTCCAGCAATTTATACTCAAATACAAGTATTGCTTTAATTACTTACCATAATACCATATAATTATGATAAGTTAAGATACTTTAAATTACTTTAAATAATATAAAAAATACTTGAGTAATTAATAAATATAATAATACATATTAATAAATATTGCTAAAATAGTTAATAGATATATAGTTCAAAAAAATAGCTAAAAATACATAAATGTAAAAAAATGAGCATAAAACCAAATAAATGAGTAAATATAAAAAACACAAAATAAAAAAAAAGAAAAACTAGAATAAAAAAAACTAAAAACACAAAGAAAAAGTAAAAAAAAATAAAAAATAAATTTATTAATTATTTAAACACTTGAAATGAAAAAATATTTATTATTTATTTTAGAAGATTAACTAAAATAATATAAAATAATAATAAACTAAAATAATAAGATATTATTTATTTTTTCTATTACGTCTAAAACCTACAATAAATAATAAAATTGCAAGCAAAACAATAGCTATTTTTAAAACATCAAATGTTTTTGAAATAACACTATTAAGTTCAAAAGAATCAGAATCAGTAGACCCTGAATCAATAGCACCATCTAAACCATTTGAAGATTGACCTGGACTACTTGACTTTAATGAAGTTGCATTATCTCTTAAAACACCATTTGTACTATCAAATACATTTGGATTATTAGCATTATTTTCTTGATTACCATTATTTTGAGGGATTGTATTATTATTAGTTTTTGAAGGTTTCTTTGCAGGATCATTAAAAACAGGATTTAAAACATCATCAATCCATTTTTTTAATGATAAAATATAAGAAGAATAATCCTCATTATTACTATTACCTAACCATGGAGGTATACTAGAAAGAGGCATATCTACTTTTTCACCACCAGAACCAGTATTATTTTTGATAGTATTATTAATTCCACCACTAATAGAAACTGATCTACTACCTTCATATTTAGCTACTAATCTATTATTACTAATTATTGAATTAATAACACTAGAATCAGCACCACCTTTTAATAATACAGCATAATTACCATTAGTTTCAACATCATTAAATTGAATATCATAAGTATGGTCACCAGTAGTAGATTGAGAATAACTAATACCATAAAGATTACCTGGTTTAGAGACATTACCTACATTAGTAACTCTAATAGTATTATTTAAGATTCTATCACTAGAATCTTGAACTTCAATACCTGCAACAAGTGCCCAACTATGAGTACTTGAAACACCGAAAACAGTGATATTATTACTTATAATATCAATCTGAGTTGAACCATAATAATTTTGTGAGTAAATACCAATATTTGGACCATTACTATATGTACTTATATTGTTATAAGCTATTTTAATATTATAAGCAGGACCAGATACTTGAATTGGATATGCAGTACCTGCAGCAACTTTACCACCAGTAGTATTAACAGAAATATTATTATAAGTAATAGTAACATCATTTAAGATATAAATATCCAAAGCATACAAATAATTGTCAGTACCATTTTTAGTAAAGAAATCCTCTTCAATAATAGTATTTTTTGTGATAGTAGAATTATCACATTTATATATAATACATGCATCTAAAGTAGGATAAGATTGCTTAGATCCTGAAACATTAACATAAATATAATTATTAGACAATACAAAATTTTCAGAATATCCTACAGCAACACCTGCTACAGTGTCCATACTAAGACCGCCAAAGATACCACCATTCCAATTAACTGCTCTTAATGGCAATCTACAAGAAATATTATTCTTAGAGACAACTGCATCATAAGTGTAGGTGATAATAATACCATAATTATAACCAGTATTTATACAGTTACCTTCAAAATAAATAGTATTATTAAGTAATCTTACTCTCTCTAAATAATTCTCTTGATCACCTTTAGAGTAAATACCATATCCAGTAACATCTTCTTTAAGAGTACAGTTCATAAATATATTGAAAATAGTCACATCACTAGCATCAATTAAAATACCACTATTATTATTTTCTGAATAAACTTTATCTAAAATAAAGTTAATATTAGCCAAAGTAACATTAGCTGCTTTGATAGATACAACAGTATTATTAAATAAAGTATTATTTCCTACAATAGAAGTACCTTCTTGATTAATAGTTATAACACCCATATTACTAAATTCACCATCAAATATTAATGTTGAACCAGCATATTCTTGTTTTAAACTATTATTTTCAAAATAGTCTTCAAAATTATTAGAATTTACAACTTGCGAATTATTTTTATAAGTTTTAGGAGATTTAGAATCATTTGAAATGCTTAAAGAATTAATAAAATCATTAGAATTTTTATAATTATCATTATTTTCAAATACTGTAGAATTTAAACCATATGAATCAACTTCAATATCTGAATAAGAAATATAAACCTCAGAAGTAGTTGAGTTTAAAGAATCAAAACTATCATCTATTGATATAGCTGAAACAGAGGATGTACAGCATAAGCATATAATAGCTAATGAAAATAATAATAAAAAGCATTTGCTTTTCATATTAACCTCCACAATTAAATTTAAATTAAATTTAAATTTTAAATAAAATACAAAGTATTCTACATAATTCATATTAAGTACAAAGTACTTTAATATACTATTATATAATTTATGATAAATAAAGTTAACTTTAAATATATTAATATAAAATTTACAAAATAGATAACCAATAATTAAACTAAAATCACAACAATTGAATTTAAAATAAATAATTAAAAGAATAGAAA
>JAKSUF010000091.1 GCA_024409145.1 archaeon
TTACTGAAAAGAATATTTTAGAAGCATTATTAAATAATGATACTATTATTATGAATGATGTTAACCCTCAACCATTTATATTTAATCTTAACAATGATAAAGATGAATATAATTATGTTGAAAGATTAAAAGAAGCAACCGAAAAAGGTTATAATTTAATTAGTGTTAAAGTATATAAAGACGGTGATGAATTCTATGTAAATAATAAATTAAATTTATTTAATAAAATTACTTTAGTAGAATTCTTAGAAGAAGTAAATAAATATGAAGATACATATGTAGTATTAACAGGAATTGATGAAGTCATTGATGATCTATTTAGAGTACTTGGTAAAGAAAATCCAAAACTAGCTACACTATGTATACCAGAAATTTATAGTTTTGATGATTATAATAAAGTTAAAACATTTAACTTAAATACTCCTATACTTTCAATTGATAATATTGATTGCAAAGTTGAAGAATTATTAAGTTTCATAGCTAACAATAAAGTATTCGCATTACTATCTAGTCAAGAAAACTTTAATGCAAACTTTGTAAATGTTATCAATAAAACATATGGAGTATTCACTTATACTAAAACAGTTAATGATCAAGGTGATATAACATATTACAAAAACAAAAATGTTAATGGATTCTACACTGATAATTTAGATTTAATTAAATATAAAAATTCAGTTATTAGAAAATAATAAAAGTATAACAAATACATTAGAGCAGCATTATTGCTGCTCTTTTTATTTTGTTGACATATGCTTTAAATAGAATATAATTTTTTTATAAACTATTATATGGAGACATTTATGGAAAAGAAAAATTATACTTACATAGATATACTAAGAATTATATCAATGATATGCGTTGTATGTATGCATGTTTTAGCAGACAATTTAAGAGATAATATCCTAACAACAGACTGGCATGTATATAATATCTTAAGTTCATTCATGGTGATTGCAGTACCAATATTCTTTATGATATCAGGTGCTCTTATCTTATCTTCAGAAAAGACAAATGATATTAAATACACAATAAAAAATAGATTATTAAAAGTTTTTATTCCACTAGTTGTTTGGACAATCTTAAATATGATATCATTACATTTAACTGAAACAAGACCTGATCCATGGTTATATACATTCATGAGAATAAAGATGTTTATTAGACAACCAGTTGTAGTTCACTTATGGTTCTTATATGCTCTTATTCCTCTTTACGTATTATCACCACTACTAAAAATATTAGTTGATAATATGAAAAAGAATACAGTTATATATACTATTGTTGTTTGGTTAATTTGTTCAGGATTACTTATTACATTAAGTAACATTACAAGTTTTAGCGGAACAAGAACTTTAATGAATAATGATTATAATTTAAATTTCTTAAATGGATATCTTGGATATTTCATTTTAGGATACTACTTACATAACACAAAGAAAGAATTTAAATATAGAACTTTATTTTTAGTTATATTATTAAATCTATCTATAATTATATTTGGTACAGCATTCTTTGAAAGATATTATGCTGGATATTTTGAAGGATTTAAATTATATAACGGAATATTTTCAATAGCTCTTTCTGTTGCTACTTTCATGCTTATTAAAAAATTATTTATAAATCATGAATTTAAAGAAGGAACAAAAAGATTTTTAAAAATTATAAGTAATTGTACATTTGCAATCTATTTAATGCATAATTTAATTATAAAATCATTACATTATACATTTAATACTGCTACTATTTTAAATACATTTGGATTTATTTTATTAACTCTTGCAATATGTATCATTATTACATTAATACTTGGATCAATTCCTTGTATATGTTATTTAACAACTGGAACAAAATTTAAAGAAGCTTCTAATAGTTTCAATTTAATTTATATAATAAAATCAATATTTAATAAAAATAAAAAGCACCAATAAGGTGCTTTTTTAATACGGTAAAGATGGGATTTGAACCCATGGTGCAATATTGCACTTCAGTTTTCGAGACTGACACATTCGACCACTCTGTCACTTTACCAAGGAAATAAAAAAGCAGCCTAAGCTGCTTTTTTATTTTGTATAATAATCTTTTTATACTTCTGACATATTTATAATACCTGTTTCAAATTGTTCTAGGTAAGCATCAATGATTCTTGTAACTGACTTAGTTTCACTATCATCATTTTCTCTAATCATTTCAAGTTTATCTATTATTTCTTTTTGTTCATTTTCAAACTTTTCAATCTTCTTCTTAGATACGATAATATCTCTTTCAGTATCTTCTTTTAATCTCATCTTTTCTTTTTTATCTGTAAGTTCTTTTAATACTGACATTTCATTATCAAATCTAATATGATATTTATTTAATATTTTTTCAATTTGTTCATAGATATCAAAGTAATCTGTAAATACTTCGTTGTATTGTAAACGCTTATTTTTTAATTGTTTATAAATATCCCATTTATTTTTTAGTGCTACTGATGAGTTAACTCCGAATTTTTTATAAATAGATAATAATGCTGCTTCAGCATTTACTATTTTAATTTTAACTTTGTTAATCATCTTAACAATCTTTTCTTGTTTTACTTTATTCTTTTCATGTTCTAGTTTCAAGTCTCCTTCAATCATAAAGATCCACATGATCCAGAATATGATTAAGATTGCAATAATTGTTGCTGGTAAAATAATTGTTTCACCAAATATAAAATATAATGTTGAGAATACAATTATTAGTACACAAACTGATAGTAAAACAGTATAGAATAATTTTTCGACTGTTTTAAATTTGTTAAGAACTGTTTCTTCTTCAAATTTTAAAGCACCTTGTTCAGCTTTTAAATATTTTAAGTCATTATCTAATTTTTCTTTATCTTCTTCGAATTCTCTTAATTCTTTTAAAGAGTTTTCAATAGTATCTTCATATTTTCTGAAGTCTTCATATTTCTTTTCATTTATAAGTAGGTCACTTTTTAAAGTTTCTTTTTCTTTACCTAGTGACATATATTTATCCATTAAGTTTTCTATTTCTTCAATATCGGTATCATCAATGTCATCATATTTTTTAAATTGATCTAATAATTCAATTGATTTTAAAAGTCTTTTTTCTTCTTCAAGTTTTGACTTTTGTATATTCATTGAGTTATTACATAAATTATCAACATATTTTAAACTATCAATTATATCCGCATCTACTTGTTTAGAAACAACTGTATCTTTAGCTTGATCATTTTTCTTACCAAAGATATTGTCTAAAATAGCCATATATACCTCCACACCTTTTATATTTTAGTTATCGGATAATTATTTTTATACTTTATAGTAATATTCTATATATAATTTTTATTTTTTAAAGTCTTACCACCCAAATAATTAAAATATTTTCCTTGATATACATCTTCTTCTATCATTTCTTTAACTAAATCGTCTCTGATTTTCCACCAACTTGTATACCAATTTACGAATAATGTGTCTTCTTTTGGCGCTCTTGCTATAAGTCTTTCTATTACAATATTAGGATCTAAATATTCAAGGAATAATTTAACTCTATGTTTATATTCTTCTACAGAACATATTTGAAATTCTTTATTTTCATATTGTTTTGCCATGATTGTATCACGAACCATATATAATGAATGTGCCTTTGCATAATCAACTTTAAGAGCTGATAAAACTTTTGCCATTTCAATTACATCTAGATCATCATCCCATGGTAAATTTAATATTACATGAGCACAAATTTTAAAATCATATTGTTTAATCATTAAAACTGCATCTATAAATTCAGCTAATGTATGACCTCTTTTTACTTTTTCTAAAGAATGAACATTTGTTGTTTGAAGTCCGAGTTCAATAGTTATATTTATGTTATGTTTTTCTTTTATTTCTTTTAAGTAATCAAGATATGGTTTTGCAATTGAATCTGGTCTTGTTGAAACATCTATTTCTACAATATCAGGTAATATTGCTTTATTTATATATGCCTTAAAATCTTCAAGTGGCATATATGTATTACTAAAGTTTTGAAAATATGCAATATATTTATTAGCTGCATATTTTTTTGCTATATGATTTATATTTTCTTTAATTTGATTTTCAACAGTCATCATATTGTCTTGTGATTCAAAACCTGTACCTTTTTCACCACAGAATGTACAACCTGTACATCCAACATTTCCGTCTCTATTGGGACATGTTATTGGTAAATTTATAGGTATCTTATAAACTTTTTCTCCATATTCTTCTTTTAATGCATCACTAAATGCATTATATAATTTCTTTTCGTTATCCATTATTATTTCCTATTCGTTAATTTTAATTTGTCTATAATCTAATCCTTTATCTAAATTCTTTTCAATATAAATCCATGTTGCATTATCAGGAATTAGATCTTTTACCATGTCAGCCCATTCAACAATACATACACCATCACCATAGAACATTTCTTCATATCCTATGTCATCCATTTCAGATAAATCATTTATTCTATATACATCAAAATGATATAGAGGTTTTTCTAAATAATCATATGTATTTACTATTGTAAAAGTTGGACTTGTTATTTCATCTTCATTTAATCCAAGGCCCATAGCAATTCCTTTGCTCATCATAGTTTTACCTGTACCTAGATCTCCTACAAGACAAAATACATCTCCTCTTTTAGAATTCTTTCCTAATTCTATACCAAAATCTATTGTTTCTTTTAATGAATTTGTTTCTTTAATCATAATTATTGCTCCTTTACATTACCTTTAATATATCACAAAAAAACAATCTAATCAACCAAAAGGTTAACTAGATTGTTTAATATAATAACATATTTTAATTCATTAAATTATTGTTGATCACATTTCATTGAAAGAGCAATTCTATTTCTCTTTTCATCAACTGAAATTACTTTAACTTTTACATTATCACCAATGTTTAATACATCAAGTGGATGTTTAATATATTTATCTGTAATTTCTGAAATATGTACCATACCATCTTGGTGAACTCCGATATCTACGAATACTCCAAAGTCAACTAAGTTTCTTACAACACCATTTAGAACCATTCCTGGTTTTAAATCTTTAATGTCTAATACATCACTTTTAAAGATTGGCTTTGGCATTTCTTCTCTTGGGTCACGTCCTGGTTTATTTAATTCAGCAACAATATCTTGTAATGTTGGTAAACCAACTTGAATTTTGTCAGCAATTTCTTTTAATTTATCATCAGATACTTCAATAGTTTTCTTATGTCCTTTAAGTTCATCAAAACTAATATCTAATTCTTTAACAAGAGATTTAGCTGCATCATAACTTTCTGGGTGAACAGCTGTTTGATCAAGTACATCTTCTGCGTTATGAATTCTTAAGAAACCTGCACATTGTTCATATGCTTTTGCTCCTAATCCTTTTACTTTTAAAATTTCTTTTCTTGAAGTAAATACTTTTTCATTTTCTCTATAGTCAACAATTGCTTTTGCTATTTTTTCATTTACACCTGCAACATATTTAAGTAATGAAACAGATGCTGTGTTAATGTCTACACCAACGTTATTAACAACGTCTTCTACAACATTATCTAAGTTTGTTTTTAAATTCTTTTGATTCATATCATGTTGATATTGTCCAACACCAATTGATTTTGGTTCAATCTTAACAAGTTCAGCTAATGGATCTTGTAATCTTCTTGCAATAGAAATAGCTCCTCTTTGAAGTACATCAAAGTCAGGGAATTCTTCTGTTGCAACTTTACTTGAAGAATATACAGATGCTCCTGCTTCATTTGTTATTACATATTTAACGTTATCTAATTTATTTGCTTGAATTAAATCAGCAATAAATTTTTCTGATTCTCTTGATGCAGTACCATTACCAATTGATACTAATGTTACTTTATGTTTTTTAATTAAATCTAAAACTAATTTAGATGCTTTTGCTAAATCATCATGTGGCATTGTACAGAATACAACAGCTGTATCTAATACTTTACCCATGCTATCAACTACTGCAAGTTTAGAACCAACTCTGTATCCTGGGTCAAATCCTAATACAACTTGTCCAGCTATTGGTGGTTGCATTAAAATTTGTTTTAAATTTTTACTGAATACTTCAATAGCACTTGCTTCTGATTTTTCAGTTAAATCACTTCTAATTTCTCTATCAATTGATGGGA
>JAKSUF010000092.1 GCA_024409145.1 archaeon
AAAACAAAAAAAATAAAAATAAAAATAAAAATAAAAATAAAAAAAGACAAAATTAGTAGTTAAAAACTACTAATTAAACACCATTGATATCATCCAAATGAATGATTTTATCACAAAGTCTGTCTAATAATGGTTTATCATGACTAACAATTAAAAATCCAATATTTCTATCCTTAACAATATTAATAACTGAAGTAAATAACTGTACTTGAGTAACAGCATCAAGCATAGTTGTCATTTCATCAGCAATAAGGAATTTAGTTTTAGGATTTAATGATCTAAGTACAGAAAATCTTTGTAATTCCCCACCAGATAATTCATTAGGCCATCTATTTAACCAAGATTTATGAATACCAAACTGTTTTAATAAAGAATCATCAAAATCATAAGATTCTTCTAATATATCTTTCATTTTCCATTTAGGATTCATAACCTTTTCAGGATGTTGGTAAATTAATTGAATAGGGTTAAATCCTTTATTATTTACTTCTTTATAATCTAAATAAACTTTTCCAGAGTAATTTTTAATATATCCAGATAAAATTTTACATAAAGTAGATTTTCCAGAACCACTATCTCCAACTAAACCAACAATCTCACCAGACTTAATAGAAAAATTAACATTATTTAATATTTTTCTTGAATCTTTATATCCAAAACAAATATCTTCAGCAATTAACTCCATAACATACACTCCATTAATCGAGATTTATAATTAACTCCACAACATCTGATTATTAACCAAGAGCCATAATTAACTCCACAACATCTGATTATTAACCAAGATTTATAAACTCCCTATTTAAACTCCTTATTCAGTATATTTAAAACATCTTATGTATTTATCACCATGTTTTACTAATTTAGGAATTTCACTATCACATTTATCTACACAATGAGGACAATGATCAAGATAAGGACAGTAATCATTAATTTCATCCCTTAATGGTTGGTGACCTTCAGTTAATTTGAAATCAACATCAGGTAAAGCATGATAAAGTGCCTTAGTATAAGGGTGTAATAAATTCTCACCATTATTTTTAAAGTCATCAATATTAGCTATCTCAATTACATATCCCGCATAGAAAATAGCTATTTTATCTGCAACTTTTAAAGCAGCATTAATATCGTGAGTAATTAATAAAATTCCCACATTATTATTAGCCATATCTCTTAAATAATTCAAAGTTTCTTCTAAAGCAGCTTCATCAAGACCAGGAGTTGGTTCATCAGCAATTACTAATTTTGGATTTGAAAGAAGTGCAGTTGATACAAGAACACGTCTTGCCATACCCCCAGATAATTGGAATGGGTACATATCATCTACTTCTTCCCCTAAATTATATTTCTCAAAGATTTTTCTCTGTTTAGCTTTTAATTCTTTTTCCTCTTCTTCAGAATCACATTCACCAATAACTTGTTCTGAAATTTTCATTAAAGGATCTAAAAAGTTAACAGATTGAGGAATCAAAGCAATGTCATCTCCTCTTAATCTTTCTTTAGATTCTGGATTTAAAAGCTCTCCTTTATAATACATTTCACCATTTAGTAAAGCATTGTCTGGAAGTATCCCTAATATTGCATGGGCTAATAAACTTTTACCAGACCCACTAGAACCTAAAACTGCAACAATTTCACCTTCATCTATACTCAAAGATAAATCAGAAATAACTTTAAGATTTTTTTGATTTAAACCTTTAACATATTGAATAAATGAAATAGAAACATTATAAACATCTAATAAATTTTCACTCATAATATCACTTTTATAAATTTAATAAAAACTCTATTAATCTAATAATTATTCATTAGCATTAGTAGGGTCGAGTAATTTCTTAATATTTTCACCAACAATATCGAATAACAATACAATAATAAGTAATGCTAAACCTGGGAATAATGCTAACCACCAGTTTCCAGTAGCAAGATATCTCATAGATTCAGATAAAATAATACCAATTGCAGGTTCGTGAGGTGAAAGACCGAAACCTAAGAAGGTAACACTTGCTTCATGCATAATTGCATGAGGGAAAATCAAAATAGTACCTACAATAATTTGAGTAATAGTTAAAGGCAATATATGTTTTCTAGCAATCCACCATTTAGATTTACCTAATTTTCCAGATAATTTTACAAAATCTTGAGTTTGAATTTGTTTAATTTCAGCTCTTAAAACCCTTGTAAGAGAAGTCCAATGAGTAAATGCAACAGCTATTGTAACACCAAAAGCACCTCCACCTAACCCAATAGAGATTAAGATAATTAAGAGAATATGTGGAACTGATAAAAATACATCAACAATCCATGAAACTGCAGTATCTAAATATTTGTTGAAACTAGATAAAATCGCAAGAGTAACAGCAATTATAGAACTTAAAATTGAAGCACCAGCACCAATTTGAATACTTAATCCTAAACCTTTTAAGGTACGTACAAACATATCCCTACCCATCCAATCAGTACCGAAGATATGTTCAAATGAAGGTGGTTGGTTTATGATACTAAAGTTTGTAAGTATATTATTAGAGTCAATCAAAAGACTGTTGATAATAATAATTACAAATACTAAAACAGTGATTCCAATAGTAAGTAAAGTTTTGGTTCTTAAATTTAACTTAAATTTATTATCAGCAATATCAACCATTTAATCACCCTCTCTTAATCTAGGATCTACGAAATTATATATAACATCTGCTAAAGTATTTCCTACAAAAACAAATATAGCACTGAATATTACAATACCTAAAAGTAATGGAACATCACTTCTAAGTCCTGCAGAAACAGCAGCTTGTCCAATACCAGGATAAGTGAAAACTTGTTCTACAAGAACAGCCCCACCAAATAACTCACTGAAACTTAAGAATTGTAATGTAATCGCAGGTAATAAAACATTTCTAATACCATGTCTTTTAATAAGAGACCAACCAGTCTCACCTCTTGCTTTTGCAAAGAGGAAATAATCCTTAGACATTTCACCAATTAATTTATCACGAGTGTATAATGCAATTTGTGCAACTCCCAAAATACTTAATGTAAATGCAGGTAAAATTAAACGGTTTAACCATTCAAAGAAAGTAACATTCTGACTTAAACTTCCAATAGGTACACCTAAACCTGAAGGGAACCATCCAAGATAAATACTAAATATCATCAATACAATTAAAGCAATCCAAAATGTTGGAGCAGATTGTAAAATATAACAATAATATTTAATCAATTTATCAACAAAAGTGTCTCTTTTGAATCCTGCAATAATACCTAAAACAAAACCTAAAACTCCAGAAATAACCCAAGATGAAAACATTAAAACTAAAGAAGCAACAAATCTATCAAGAATAACATCAATTACAGGAGCTCTGAAAATTAAAGAGTTTCCTAAGTTTCCTTGGACAATATTTCCTAACCAATTAACAATCTTAACAGTAATAGGTTCATTAACACCCCAATAAGATTGTAAAGCAGCAACTTGATCTGGACTAACTACCTTATTAGCAATATAAGTTTTAATTGGATCAATAGGAGACATATCAATTAATATAAAGCTTAACACAATAACAAAAATTAAAAGAATAATAAATCTAACAAATCTATTAGCTAAAAATAATAATATTTTATTTTTGTTCAAAAATAAACCTCCACTAAAAATAATTTCTATTATTAAAGAAATAAAAACAAAATACATAATTAATAAAATCAAATAAAATCAAATAAAATCAAATAATAAAACACCACAAAAAAAGAAAAGTGAGAATTAAGAATAAAACTTAAATTAAAAACTTAAGAACACTGCTAAAAGAAATAAAACTTAAATTAAAAATTTAATCCATTCTTAATTCACTTTCTAAAAGATTATTGTACTGATGATACTCTTTTCCAATCCCAAATGTTTCCGAAAATGTCTCCACCATGAGGTTGTAATAAAGCAGTATCATTAGAGATATCTAAACTATCATCAACATAATAACCGTATTTAATCTCACCAAGCCATAACCAGGAAGCATCACCTTTAGGAGAAATTCCAGTAGAACCATCCCAAGATACTTTAGACCATTCTTTGTGAGAAGCAGCACCACTACTACTTAAAGCAGCATCAATATGAGCATCTACAGCACTATTATTAATGAAAGCTGGATTGTTGTATCCTACACCTGCTTGGTCACTGTAGTATTCAGACCAGAGAGTAGATGGATCAGTAGAACCGAATCCCCAAACAATACCTTCACTGTTTTTAACTTTATCCATTTCATCCCAGTTACTACCAGTAGCATTAATTTCAATACCCATAGCTTTAGCTTGTTCAGATACAGCAACTGCTAATGCTTGTCTTTCAGGAGCATCAGAAGAGTAGTAAACACCGAGAGATGCTTTAGTACCATCTTTTTCACGAATACCATCATTATCAGTATCAATCCAACCAGCAGCTTCTAAAGTTTTATTTGCTTTTGCAATATCACCATCTTTAATAACTGCTTCTTTGTTAGCCCAAGGTAATTGATGAGCAATACCATCGTAGTTAGGAGTACCGAAACCAGATAATGCACCTTCAGATAAAGCAGTACGATTAATACCATAGTTTAAAGCTTTTCTAATAGCAATATCAGAAGTTACATTGTTACCAATAGCTGCACCATCTTCAGTAGTTTCACCAGTATTTGGAATGGAAGGTAAAGAGATTCCTCTTACATCAATAGTATCCATTAAGTACATAGTCATACCAGGGATGGTTTCTTTTGCATAGGATAATGGTACTGCAGAAATATCTGCTTCTTTGTTTTTAGCAGCATTGAATGCAGCATCATTTTGAGCAAATAAGATAGTTAATTTTTTGAATTCAGGTTTTTCACCATAGTAATCATCATTAAGTTCTAAAATTACTTGTTGACCTTTGTCCCATTGAACGAATTTATAAGGTCCAGAACCTACAGGATTTTGACCATAAGTTTCATTATTATAGGAATCAGATGGAACAATACCAATATATGCTAATTTATCTAAGAAAGAAGAGTCACTTTTATCTAAATCAAATTTAACAGTGTATTTATCTACTTTTTTAGCTTCAGCCATATTACTTAAATCTAAACTTGCACCAGATGCTTTAGCTTCATTATAAGTGAATACAACATCATCTGCAGTTAAATCAGATCCATCAGTAAATTTAACATCTTTTCTTAATTTAACTACATAATTTTTGAAATCATCACTAATTTTATAATCAGTAGCTAAATCATTACTATAAGTCATGTTTCTATTCATTTTTAATAAAGTACTTTGAATTAATGGTTCTGCATAATAATTCCAACCTAAAATAGGATCGAAACCAGCTTCAGGTTCACCACCGTGACTGTAAGCTGCTACAACTAACTCATCATCAGCTCTTGCATTGTGAGAACCACCGAATAAAACAGCACCGCCAATAATTAAAAGAATAACAATAATTACTCCGCCGATTAAATATTTTTTATCCATAATTAATCCTCATAAACATATATGATAAAAATTACATTTTGAAAATAATTTTTCTAATTAAATTAGTATATTAATTAAAAAAAAACTTTTTATTAAAAAGGATTTTTAAATTAAAAATTAAGATATTGAGATATATAAGTTATAAAAATATTAAATTAATAAGTAATACTTCTATAAACAAATGTAATATTTATCAGATATTTATTGTTTAAACAAGTATAAAAATATTACTAAACAACTAAAAAAAAGTATTACAAAACAACACAAAATAAGCAAAAAAGTAATAAAAATCAGCCAATTTAATAAAAAAATAAAAATAACAAAATATTTAGAAAAAATAAAAAGTAATACTTCTTAAAATTAAAAATAAAAAGTATTACTAAAAGATAGAAAATAATCAAAAAAGTAATACTAAATTTATAAAAATAATTACTAAAAATTAGAAATATAATCAAAATTAATAACCTAGATAAATATCATCAAGAATTAGAAATAAGGAGTAATACTAAAGGATAAAAAAATAAAAACTAAAAATTTTTGAAAAAAGGGGTAAAGTTTTTTGAAGCTACACCGATATATTGAG
>JAKSUF010000093.1 GCA_024409145.1 archaeon
TACAAATAAAATACAAATAGAAATTTAAATAATAAATTAAGAATTATTTAATAATATTTTATTAAATTAATAAATATAAAACCATAAGAAATCAAATAGAAACATTTAAAACTATAAATAACAAAATTAAGTATGAGATTAAACTCAAATAAAAAAAAGAAACCAGCAAAAAGAGTTTCATCCTAGCATCAATAGTAAAAATAGAGTTTAATCTCAGTAGTAACTACTTCTTTTTAATATATCTCTTCGAAGTTACTACGTAGATAATCTGAGGAAAAATATAATACCTAAATAATCCCCTAAAAAATCACATAAAAGGCTCAGATTATCGAGTCAGTAGTCAGAATCCCAACTCTTATTCACCTCCCTTTCTCTGACTATTGAAAACACAACCGAAAGGAATATCTTTTCTTCCAATGGTTAAGCTTTTTGAAAAAACAGTAATCAGCAAAAACTCACACCAAACTATTTTTAAAAGCTGATTACTATTTCAAAAAGTTAAAAAGATAAAAAAATAGAAAAATAAAAAAAAATAAAACCCCAAAAAAGATAAAAAAATAGAAAAATAGAAAAATAAAAAATTAGAATTTTAATTTTTTACCAGAAGATTCTATTAAACCTTGTTTTTTAAGTTTTTCAAGGAAAAATGAATCATCATCTTCAAATTTATCCAACTTTTGTTCTTGTTTTCTACGTGACATTTTCACATCAACAAACAAATGAACAGGCCTTCCTTTTTGAACATGTTGTTGTTCAATAAGCTCATAAAGAACTCTTTTAGCAATTAAATTTTCACTATCATCAATAAAACTAATTCTTCTATCAATATCCTCAAAGCTTTTAAAATCGCCTAATTCTTCTTTTTTAGCTAAGAATTTTAAAGAAGATTTTTGACTAATTCCTTCAAGCAAATGTAATTTAGATGCATCTTTAGTTTGACTATTGTAAAAATTTAAGTATTTATCTTTATTAGTAATAACTATACTATGAACTGCTTTTTCAACTTCAGATTTCTCAGAATTACTTAAATCATCATAACTTAAAGCTCTTACAATTTTTTTAACTTCATCAGAATTTCGGATAAATATTTTATCTTGAGCTTTAAGTTCAACATCATCATCCAATTCTAACTTAAGTAATGTAAATCTTTGAGTTCCAATACCATGAGCGGTTTTAACACCATCTTTAGATTTATTACAACCTAAAATTAAAACTTGATCTTCACTATTTTTTCTCATATTATCAACAATAAATATTAGACATTTGCTATTTAACTAAACTTTATATCTTAAAATAGCTGCAATACCACCAAAACCTCTAAAGATTTGCATTCCTTCATCAGTTTCAGTAGATATAATTTCAACAGTAGAACCTAATTCTTCAGCTATTTTAGCAAAGTTTTCAATTAAATCTTCTTCATTAGATGGTTTCATTTTTTCATTACAATTAGGACATACTTTCTCATCCAAAGTTTGACCTTCTTTTTGAGTAATTTCTTCTTGATAACCACAAGTACATTCAAGAGTTACTCTTTTAGATTTAAGATCCTCTGAAAGTATTAAAATATCAACTGCACCCATTTGAAGTGCATTTCTAACTTGTTTTTCACCATAAGCAGCTAAACCATCAACTCTAACTTCTTGGACAAATTTGTTAACTAATTTTTTCTCTTTAATAACATCTAATTCATTTAAAACATCAGATGCTTTACTAATAGTTTCCCTAATACCAAATTCACCAGTATAAGAAGTATCAACAGTAGTTAAAACTTTATCCTTGATTTCATACTGCATATATTCTCCTTCAAAGAAATCATTTTTAGTATGACCAGGACCTCCAAGAACAACTCCTCTTAAATCATCTTTAATAGGTAAAAATGCATCATTCATATGTTTACCAATTCTTTTTAAGAATTCATGAGCTAATTGGTCAATAACCCTATCGAACCTTCTTTGAGATTGCCCACCTGCTTTATGTTTACCTGGAACACCACTAGTTAAATTAGCCACTACATCAATCCTTTTACCTTTCAAAGTAGCAATTGTTGCTTCATTTCTATCAATAACAGCTACACCATAAACATCTTTAGAAGCAATCATATCTTCCAAAGGTTCAAGATAAAAAGTGCTGTCACAGATATACCAATAGGTTTGAACTTCTTCAGGAGGTTCAAATACAACAGTTTCCATTTTTTCAGTTCCAGGACCTCCTTTAGGAATCATTCCAACAAAAAGAACAAGACCATTTGCAGGAGGTTGTGAAAACATACGAATTCTTTGAATAATTACTTCAATAGCAGATTGAACGTTTTTACGAGTAGATTTACTTTTAATGTTAGCACTTTGTCCAAGTTCATCCCTCATTTGTTTACCAATATCACTTAATTGTTTATCCGGAGGAATGTACATAGAAACTAACTCAGTACCCTTACCCTTTTTCTCTGACAATTCTTTTAAAGTCTTTTTAAATTCATATAATTCTTTTGATGAGACTTCAGACATAAATAAATCACCATAATAAAAATTGATAAATAAATAATTTATAATAATTAAAATTTAATAAAATTTGATAAATGTAAAATTTAATAAAAATTTAAAAATGTAAAGATAAGAAATTTTACATAATATTATAATATATAATTTAAGTTATTAATATAATTAATGAAAATTTAAAGATAAATAAAAAATTAAATAAAATAAGAAAAAATAAGGAATGGGTAAAAAATACATCTAGAACAACATCGACAAAAAAAAACAAAATAACACACAAATACCACAACACCCAACACAACACCATCCAAAAAACAACAAATACCACAACATATTTCAAGACCTAAATTAACAATAAACCTAAAAAAATAATAAATAAAACAATTAATAAAAATAAAAATAATGATTTCAAATAGTAATTATGAAGAGAAAAACGAAACTAAATTAAAAATAGCTAAATGGATATCTACAATTACAAATGCACCAATTATTTGTATCCCTGCATTTTTAGTTTTATGTTGGGTATTCTTAGCAGATAATCCTGGAAAATTTGTATTAGTTGAAATTATATGTTTAATTTTCACATCAGTAGCATCTATGGCAATCATATTGCTTTGGGCTAAAAAACTAAATACTGACAAAGATATTTCAAATAGAGAAGATAGGCCAATCCCACTAATTGTTGGTTCTTGTTGTTACTTTATTGGATTTATAATACTTAATTTAGTAAATGCCCCACCAATCATTAGCTATTTATTACTTTGTTATACATGTAATACTTTAATAGTAATGTTAATTTCCACAAAATGGAAGATTAGTATTCATACAACAGGTTTAATTGGACCTGCAAGCGCTATGATTTTAGTTTTAGGAAAATGGGGAATTCTACTAGGACTATTATATCCAATAGTAATTTGGAGTAGGGTTACACTAAAGAAACACACTATGGCTCAAGCAGTTGTAGGTGGATTAAATGCTTACTTCTTAACAATTGGAGAAATATTTTTATTTATATGGTTATTCAATTTACCAACAGAACATGTTTTACCACTTATAGAAGTTATATGGATTGCAATTGCACTTGTTATAATACCTGTAATATTAGCTATTGCAGGAGAATTAAAGAATAGAGGAGTAAGTTTAACTAAAACAAGAACTTTAATAATATTCAGTGGATTAATAACTTATATAATATTCATATTATTCTCAACAAATGATAGTTTAATATCATTAGTACTTTCAACAATTGTAAGTATTTTAATTACTTATTACGCTGGAATTAATTATCCATGGTACAGAGCAATAGAAAAAGATAATTAGCATAATATATTAATTAAAATGAAAGTGGAATTATAAAATATTAGAAAAAATAAGAAATAAGTTAAATATTATAAAAAAAATAAATAGTATAGATAAAATTTAAAACAATAATACAGACTTAAACCAAGACCTGAAATTATGTTTTAAATTAATTAAAAAAAAACCATAATGTTTATTAAAGGTGAATATATGAGAATCGTAGTAGCTATTGGAGGATCTATTTTAGTACAAGATTATAGTCATGACAAATATCAAGAATATAGTGAAATCTTAAAAGATTTAAGCTCTGAACATGAGATATTTGTAGTTGTAGGTGGTGGAAGACCTGCAAGAGATTATATTGGTCTTGCAAGAAATCTTGGAGCAGGAGAAGCTAAATGTGATGATGTAGGAATTGAAGTAACTAGAATCAATGCTAAAATGATGCTTCTCGCACTTGGAGATTATGGATATCAAAAAGTACCTCACAACTTCCAAGAAGCTTTAGAATATTCTGCTACTGGAAAAATCATAGTTATGGGTGGAACTGAACCTGCACACAGTACTGATGCAGTATCAGCTATCTTAGCAGAATTTGTAAATGCAGATTTACTTATAAATTTAACATCTGTTGATGGAATGTATACTAAAGATCCTAATAAATTTGATGATGCAGAACTTGTAAGCGAAGTTACTGCAACTTATTTACTTGATTTCATTAAAGATAAAGAAGTTAAAGCAGGAACTTATGAATTCTTTGATCAAACTGCTGTTCAAATGATTAAACGTTCTGAACTGGAAACTGTAATAGCTAATGGTAATGATCCTAAAAATCTCATAAAAGCTATTAATGGTGAAAAAATTGGAACAAGAGTTATCTCAGGATAATTAAGTTCCAACTAAATAAATTCACAAATATTTTTTTTGAATAAAAATTCAAAAAACACAAACATGATTAAAAAATATTTTGAATAAAAATTCAAAGTATTTTTACTTTTTTTATCTGAAATATAATTGTATTATTAATTAATAACTTATACAAAATTTATTGATATATGCTATTATTCATATATTTTAATAGTTTATTGATTTCAACTAATACTAATATAGATTATATTATACTAAAAAATATTATAGTAAAAAATATTATAGTAAAAAGATACTATTTACATCATATTAATATTCTATCAAAAAACACTAATTTTATAAAAATAAATTAAATCAATAATAAAAAGTGTAAATCAACAAATAATAAAAAGTGATTAAAATGAATGAATTAATTGATATTGGCCTTAATTTAATGCATACTTCATTTAATAAAAATAGAGAAGAAATTCTTGAAGAAAGTGCAAAAGTCGGAGTTACTAAATTTATCATAACTGGAACAAATGTAAAATCTAGTGAAGAAGCAAAAGATTATGCAAAGCAAGATAAATTTAATAATATTTTATTCTCAACTTCAGGAGTTCATCCTCATGATGCTAAAACATGTGATGAAAACACATTAGACGAATTAGAAAAAATTGCTAAAGAAGAATGTGTCGTAGCTATTGGAGAATGTGGTCTTGATTATAATAGAAACTATTCAGAGCCAGAAACTCAAAGAGAATGGTTTGAAAATCAAATTAAATTAGCTAAAAAATTAGATATGCCTCTATTTTTACATGAAAGAGATGCTCATGAAGATATGGTTAAAATTCTAGAAAAATATCCTGAAATGAGTAAAAAATCATGTATACATTGTTTTACAGGAACAAAAGAAGAAGCTGAAAAATACTTAGAGCTTGGATGTTATATTGGAGTTACAGGTTGGGTTTGTGATGAACGTAGAGGACAATCATTACAAGAAGCTGTAAAAATAATCCCTCCAGAACGTATGATGATAGAAACTGATGCTCCATTCTTAATTCCAAGAAATTTACCTAAAAAACCTAAATCTAATAAAAATAAACCAGAATATTTACCTCACATTTTAAAAACAATAGCAGAATATAAGAATATGAATCCCGAAGAACTTGGAAAAGCAGTTACTCAAACAACCAAAGAATTCTTCAATATTAAATAAAAATTAAAAGTAAAACATTAGATAAATTTAAACTATTATAAACTTAAACTATTATAAA
>JAKSUF010000094.1 GCA_024409145.1 archaeon
TTTCTAAAAAATTTATTTATTATAAAATTTTAAATATTTTAAAGTACAATAAATTATTACTTAACTAATTTTATATTAAAATTTTAAATTTTACTAAAAAATTGGATTGGTTATAAGTGGTGAATTTATGAGAAAATCCCGTTTAGGTTTATTTAAATCAACATCTTTATTAATCTCTATCTTAGGAGTAATTATGATTATATCAACTATTGTTGTAGTTGCTTATGTTGGTTTTAATGTTGTTTCATCTGATTTAACTGGTGGTGTTTCATCTGGTGCTCAGTATGATCAATTAAATGAATTAAAATCAGAGTATTCTTCTTTAGAATCTAAGTTTGAAGATATGAAATCTAATTATTATATTCAAAATAATCCTGATTTACAACAAAAATATGTAGATGCTGAAGTTTATTTAGTTCAAGCTAAAAATAATTTAGATAATGTTGATAGTGCATTATCTATTGATGCACCTTCCGAAGAAGTAGATTCTAGGATGGAAGAAGCTAAAGTATCTTTAAAACAAGCTAAAAAAGCATATAATTCTTTATGATTAATTTTGATGATTGTTATTTTTCATTTTTTTTTTTTTTTTTTTTTTTTTTTTTTTTTGATGGTGTTTTTTTTGGTGTTGGTTTTTTTGATGGTGTTTTTATTTTATATTTGATTTTATATTGCTAGTTTTTTGGTCTTTTAAATCCTAATCCCACAATATACATTTCTTTACTTTTATTTCTTGAAGATGGTGGTTTAGTAGAGTATACTTTTCTGAATTTGCCTTTAAATTCATCTAACATTCTTTTATATTCGCTTCCTTGGAATATTTTAACAACAAGATTTCCTTTTTCTTCAAGAATATTGTCTGCAATTATAAGAACTGCTTCAATTAAATCAATTGACCTTAAATGATCAATATCTCTAATTCCGCAGAGTGATGGGGATGCATCAGACATTAAAACTTTTGTTTTACCTCCTATTAACTCCATAACCTTATCTTGAACTATTTCTTTGGTGAAATCCCCTCTAATTCCATAGTAATTCTCTTCTGGGAATGGTTTTATTCTATTTAAATCTACTCCCACTACTTTTCCTTCTTCACCTACTCTTTCTAAAGCTACTTGTGACCATCCTCCTGGTGCAGCACCTAAATCAACAACTGTATCTCCTTGTTTTAATATTTTATACTTTTTATTAAGTTGTTTAAGTTTGTATGATGCACGTGAACGATAATCTTCACTTTTAGCTCTTTTATAATACGGGTCTTTATGTTTTTCTACTTGCCATCTACTTCCCATTTTACCACCTATACTTATAAATATGTCAAATTTATTTAATGACTTTGAAATTTAGTCTTCTTTTTTATTTGAAAAATAATTTAATGCAGAACAGACTGGAGCTCCAGTTTTAATAAATTCTATGTTGATATCATCTTCATCATCTTCAGTATTTTCTGTATTGATTTCTAATATTGCTACTGAAGGATCAGATAATCTTGGTGCAGTTGGGCTTCCAGGATTTACTAAAAGAATATCTTTCACAGTTTCAAGATGAGGTACATGTGAGTGACCACTTACTAAAATATTTACTCCAAGTTCACAAGCTATGTAATATAACTGTTGAGTATCTCCTTTTGGATAAACTTCTCCATGTATAAGTCCTATTTTTATAATTTTTTCTTTTTTAGGTAATTCTACTTGGATAATTTGAGCTTTAGGTAATTCTATACCATAACGTCTATCCATATTTCCTGCAACTACTATTGTTGGAGCTATTTCTTCTAATTCTCTAATAACTGATTCATGTGTTAAATCTCCAGCATGTAAAATTAGTTCAACATTTTCAAATACTTTTTTAACAGTTTCACTTAATTTAGTTTCTTCATCTTTAATATGTGTATCAGATATTAATCCAATTAACATTTTAGCCCTCGTTAATAGTTTTTATTAGCTTTTTAATTAATTTATTTATTAGTTTAATTTTAGCTATTCCTAAGTTTATTCTATATAAATTTACTTAAGCTTATTAATTTCATAGTATTCTTGAATAATATAATATTTTAACTATGTTTTAACTTTATTATATAGTTTTAGTGTAATTGGATTATCTTATTAGTTTAATTCAAGAATTTTTGATAAATTCTGATATTATGGATTTTTCTAATAATGTTATTAACTCGTATTGGGATTTAGTTCTATTTTTTTACTTTTCTGTGTGGATTTTATAAAACTTTATAAATATTTAAAAGTATATTAATAAATATATAAAATTATATTATATTGTAGTTATGATTTCATGCGGTGATTTAATATGGGAAAAGTTAGCAAAGAAAAAATATTAGAAATCTTAGAGGGTTATGATAAAGAAAATATCACTATCGCAACTTTAGGTAGTCATACATCTTTACATATCTTAAATGGAGCTAAAGCTGAAGGTTTTAGAACTGCTGTTGTTTGTGAAAAAGGTAGAGAAACTCCTTATGAACGTTTTGAAGTAGCTGATGAATTTATTATGGTTGATAAATTCGCAGATATTGTTAAAGATGAAGTTCAAGACAAACTTCGTGCTATGAATGCTATTGTTATTCCTCATGGTTCTTTTGTAGCTTATGCTGGTTTAGAAAATATTGAAGATATTTTTGATGTTCCAATGTTTGGTAATAGGGATATTTTAAGATGGGAAGCTGAAAGAGACCTTGAAAGAGAATTACTTGTTAATGGTGATATTAGAATTCCTATGAAATATGATAATCCTGAAGATATTGATAGAGCAGTTATGGTTAAATTCCCAGGTGCAAGAGGAGGAAGAGGTTATTTTGTAGCTTCAACTCCTGAAGAATTTAATTCTAAAATCGAAGCTATGAAAGAAAGAGGATGGATTGAAGATGAAGATGTTGCACAAGCACATATTGAAGAATATGTTTCTGGTTGTAACTATTGTATCCATTATTTCTATTCTGCATTAAAAGATGAAGTGGAACTTATGGGTATGGATAGTAGGTATGAATCTAGTATTGATGGTTTTGTAAGAATGCCTGCTAAGGATCAATTAGATATTGATATAAGTCCATCTTATGTTGTTACTGGTAATCATCCTGTTGTTATTCGTGAATCTTTACTCACTCAAGTTTTTGATATTGGTGACAAACTTGTTAAAAGTGCAGCAGAACTTGTAAAACCTGGTTTGAATGGTGCATTTTGTATGCAAACTCTTGTAAATGATAATTTGGAAGTTGTTGTATTTGAAACTAGTGCGAGAACTGATGGGGGTACAAATACATTTATGGAAGGTTCTTCTTACAGTTACCTTAAATATGGTGAAGGTATGAGTATGGGAAGAAGAACTGCAAGAGAAATCAAGAATGCAATTGAACAAGATGCTCTTGATAAAGTAATTACATAATTATCTGATTTTTATTTTTATTTAATCAAATAATTATTTTATTTTTTATATTTTATTTTTTTATTTTTAGTTTATTGTTTCTTATTTTTTTTAATCACGTTTTTTCTAGTTTATTAATAATTTATTAACTTTATTAACTTTATTATTGATTATTATGTTATTATTTTGTTAATATTGTATTAACTCTAGATTTGTGTGCATTAATCTCAATTTCATCATTTAATTGTTCTAAACTATCTATTTCATATTTGTTTTGTAATGCTTTTAAAATCATATAATCTGCAAGATGTGGATTTTTTGGTAAAAGTGGGCCATGTAAATAGCTACCTATGAAATTGTTATAAATCATACCCTCTTCTTCATCTTTACCATTGTTACCAAAACCTGCTTCGACAGTACCTAATTTATCATATTTGTGGTATGTTCTACCTCCATGATTTTCAAAACCGATTATTGTATCAAGGTCATGATGTTTAGATAAGTTTATGTTGCTTTTAAGAACAATGTCTCCGATAAGTCTTTCTTTTTGACTAATTGTTTCAATATCAAATATTTCAGAACATGGTATATTATTTCCATCTCCATCAATGTATGTTTGACCAAACATTTGATAACTTCCACATATTGCAAGTAAAACTCCATTATTTTCAATATAATTTTCTACAGATTGTTTCTGTTTTAAAAGATTATTAGCAACAACAGTTTGTCCATTATCTGATCCTCCACCGATAAGAACCATATCTGTATTTTCATCTATTTTTGTGGTTTCATTACTGAGTGTGATTTCTTGAATATTTACTTTAATTCCTCTCCACATTGCTCTTTGTTTGATACAGATAAGATTTCCAATATCTCCATACATATTCAAGATGTCTGGATACATATTTATTATATTTAATTCCATTTCTACCATAGTAATCATCAGTTGAGTTTTTGATTATGAATGTTTAGTTATTTAAGTCGTGTTTATTCTTTTAATTTATTCTTAATAGTTTTAAATTTGTTTTAATTATCCGTTTTTTATTAATAGTATAGATTGGGTTTAATTTATTCTTCAGATTGTTTTTTAATTAATAGTTTTCTTGTTTCAGGTAATGCTGTAAATGATGCTGCAATAAATGCATTTGCATTTTCTGCTAAAATATCCTCAATAGCTTTTTCAATATCATATCTATCTTTTCCTGGATAAACTTTGATTTTATCTTCTTCTACTCCAGCATATTTTACTCTTACAGAAACATCTTCTGCACGAGTACCTGCACAATAAAATGATTTGAACTTTTTAAGATTTAATAACTCTTCAAAGTCTGCATCCCAAATCCAAGATACATCTACTCCATCAGGAGCATAAGAGTTCATAACATACATAACGGCCTTATCTTCTTCATCATATGTGAATGTAGTAAATACCTCACTTAATCCAACAGGATTTTTACAAAGAACTAATGTAACATCTTTGTCTTTGAATTTGATAGTTTCCATTCTTCCTAATTTGTATTCAAAGTTTTCAATTCTTTCTTTTATTATATTATATTCCATATTTACTTCTTTAGCTACAGTAATTACTCCTAATGCATTATATAAATTATATAATCCTCTTAAGTTAAGTTTATAATCTTCACTATTATTTTTATTTGAAACAGTAAATTCATAAGTATTTTTATCTAAATCAATATTATTTATAGAATAATCTGCCTCATGATTTTCAGTTTTACAATTAGGGCATGAAAATTTACCTACATTTCCATAGTTAACATATTCATAATCTAAAGTTTTACCACATTTTGGGCAGATAATGCTTTCAACAACACTAATTTCATGTTTTGAAAATTTACTTTCTTCAAGCCCATAATAAATTTTTTTATTAGGTAAATCATCAAATCTAAGTAAAGATGGTTCATCTCTATTAAGAAGTAATGTTGTTTCAGGTTTTATAGAATCATGAACCATTTTAATAGTATTTTCAACTTCCCCATATCTGTCTAATTGATCTCTAAAAAAGTTTGTTATGATGAAGTAATCTGGGGTTAAATATTTAAAAACAGTTGGTATTGAGCCTTCATCTACTTCAAAAACTCCAAAGTCATAATGGTCTTTAGAATCTACAATAAATGGTGTTAAAACACCTTGGAGCATGTTGGAACCACCTAAGTTTGAAATAACGTTTTCATACCCTCCTTTTAAAACATGGTTTAAAAGTGTAGTTGTTGTGGTCTTCCCATTACTTCCAGTTGTAACAATAATTTTATCACATTTTTTAGCCATTTCTGCAAGTAAATCTGATTTTACAGTTAAAGATACTTTTCCAGGAATTGCAGTAGCATTTTTACCACATTTTTTTGCAATATGGTAAGTTGTTTTTCCTATAAATTTTGATAATTTAGTAGTAAATGAGCTCATAATATCTAATTTACTTATATTTTTTTTAATTTAAATAATTTTAGGTATTGGGATATATTAAAAAAAGTA
>JAKSUF010000095.1 GCA_024409145.1 archaeon
ACAGCAATGACAGAAACGAAAACTTTCGTTTCATTACTTGTAATAAAAAAATAAGATGAGATATGTAGATTAATGAAATAAAAAATAATAAAATAAATAGCTAAATCAATTTAATGAATTTTAGCTATTACAGAAATAATACGTGTTAAACTTTTATGCATTTTAATTGAATATCTTTCCAATAAAACAAAACCCACTTCATCAAGTAATGAATCAATATCTAAAGAATCAGGACTTGCCATTACAAGAAGTGCATCTTTTTTCATACTATGTTCTATAGAAGATAAAAATTCTTTAAAAATACCATCTGTACCTTCACCACAAGTGGTTGTAGAGATTCCATATGGAGGATCAGTAATTACTGCATCGACTTCTTCAAACATTTTCATCTCACGAACATCAACAACACATGTTCTATAATTAGTAACACCTGCATAATCTAAATTAGTAGCAGCTCCTCTTTTCATCCTATAATCAATATCTGAACCAATTACCTTAGCTCCAATCAAACCAGCTTCAATAAGAATACCACCAGTTCCACAGAATGGATCAAGTACAAAATCTCCTTCTTTGATTCTTGCAAGGTTTGCCATACATCTAGCAAGTTTAGGACTCATACAACCTGGATGGAAGAATGGTCTTTTATGAGGTTTCATAATTTCAAAGTATTTTTTATTTAATTGGTGTTTACCATAACAAATAAAAATAGAGTCTTTATGAGCTACTACACGAATAAAAGATTTAGGTTCTTTTAAATTAACAGAAATATTATCAGTATTAGTTAAAATTAAGTGTCCAACTCTTCTTTCAGTAGCTACTGTATCTATTTCACTATTAAATCTTTTCACTCTAACAGCAAAATTCTCTTTTATATAATTAGACCAATCAATAGAAATTATTTCATCTTCAAGTTTATCATATTTTACAGTAGATAATAATTGATGAACTTCATGAGTATAGCCTAATCTTTTAACTAAAATTTGATAATATTCATCAAATTTCTCATCATCTAATGATTTAAGTAAAACAAGACCAGGACAAACAACTTCCAAATCAGTTTGAATTTCTTCAACTTCTATAACTGCTTTAAGTTCTGCAAGAGGTAATTTGTCATGTTCTTGTGATAAAATTAATAATAAATCCATTTTATCTCCTTTTTTAATCTATAGCTTAGTATTTTTAATATATAATTTAAATCTAGACTTAAATATAATTTAAAAAAATCTAAATTTAATAAAATCTAAATTTAATAAAATCTAAAATAATTTAAAAGTTATCAAACTTTTTAGAATGTTTACTGAAAACATCTTTAGCAGATTTTTCTTGTTTATTTTTAGAATTATTAGACATTTTTTCATTTTGATAATTATTAGAAGAATAATCTTCATCAGAATGTTTAAAATTCTTATTATAATCATTTCTAGAGTTATGAGTATTTTTATCATTATAATTCTTTTTATTATGTCTTCTATTATTTTTATTATAGTTCTTATTATAACCTTTATTATAATCTTGATGGTTATTATGATCACCATAATTATTATTATAACTATTATGTTCACTATTATAATTATCTAAATAATCACCATTGTCTTCATAATTATTTTTATTAGAAAGTCTTGGATTTTCTCCATTATAACCAAAAGTGAAATCATATCTTGAATTATTTTTATATTCTGAATTTTCATAATTAGGTTCAGAATTAGAGTAGTTATTATCATTTCTAGAATCAAATTTTAAATTATTATTTGAATTATCATTTATTCCAGTATTACTATTTAAATTGTTATTTAAATTATCATCCATTCTAGAATTATTATTCAAATTGTTATTTAAATTATTATTTAAACCTTGATTGATATTATCTAATTTACTATCATCATAATTCATACCATAATTATTCCTGTGTTGATTAAAACCATCTACAGAATTATTAATCGGATTATAATTCTGATTAGTTTGATTATGATTAACTCCTAAATTATTAGGTTGGTTAAATTCTGAATTATAATTTTGATTTATATTACTATCAACATTAGGATTAAACTGAGAATTATTTTGATTTTTGAATCTTAAATTTTCTTCATGGAATCTTTCATAATTATCAGCAAAATATTTATCAGGATTTCTTTGATAAGAATCTCTAATTGTATTATTTTGAACTGGTTCAAATACTTCTTGACCATTAATAGATTCAGATTGTATATAAATATTATTGAAACCTTGGTTTTGATAATTAGGATTTTCAGAATAAGAAGAACCTTGATTCATATGATTCTGATAATTAGAATTCTCAGGAAAAGCAGAACCCTGATTCATTGAATAATCATTATTATTAACATTATGATTAGCGTACTCCTTTTGAGGATTATTTTGGTTAGAGTAATTAGAATCATTTGGATAATTATTTTGTTGATTAAAACCAGCATTATAATTAGAATTTTGGTTTAAATGTTGAGAGTAATTATCTTTATTTTGATTATAATTTTGACCTTGAGGATAATTCTGAGCATTATTATAATTTTGGTTAAAACCTTGATTTTGAGTAGAATTGATATTCTGATTAAAACCCTGACCTTGAGGATAATTCTGATTATTATGAGGATAATGTTGGTTGTTATTATAATTATCAAATCTATTTACATTATTCCTTTGTTGATTATAATAACTTGGACCTGCAATATAATTGTCATCAGTACTATCATCAGCATAATCTTTTGAATAAGGAGACTGGAACTCTTTAGTTTGGTAAGAATTAGATCCATATCTCCTATCAAACTCATAAGAAGCATCATAATTAGAATTATTAGCTTTTCTTCTTAAATTATTAAGATTTCTTTTACGTTCTTTAACATCCACTAACTCCAAATCATCTAAATCAGAAATATCATTAATAGGTTCATCACTCATAGTGGAATTATGTTCTGGAGTGATTGTATCATATTCATCTTCAAAAATATTTCCATAATTTTGAGGATAATACTCTTCTTGAGGAATATAGTCCTCTTCAACCTTAAACTTATTTAAGATAGAATTTACTGCACCACTAACAGATGATTTAGCACTACTATTATCATATATAGGTCTAGGATTTCTCATGTTCTCAATAATCATTGATTCAACATTATTTGGAGAAGAAATATCTTTTAATTCAACATCTTTTCCATCATAAGCACTATATAAAGTAAGAGTACCTACTGAAATAATCCTACCGATTATATTTTGAGAAACATTAATATCTTGAATAGTATTATAAGGCATGAAAGTCTTATTTTCAGTAATAATTCCTTTTTTAACAATAACTCTATAATCAGTAATAATATATCTTACACTATTCCAAGAAAAAATTCTCCATACAATATATAAGAAAACAAAAATTATTAAAACAAATATAGTTAATGCATAATAACTAGTAATAGGCATTTTAGTGGAACTAATTAAGAAGGTATTCATATTTCCAATAAATTTAATACCTAAATTATATAAATAAAAGAGAATTCCTAAAACAATTAAAGCTACAAAAACACCAGTACAATTAGATATAAAGCTAGGTCTTGCTTCATATAAAATTTGCTCATTATCAATTTTATTTTTATCTCTACCAAACATTAGTTTATATTTATTCTTTTTATTTTAAATATAGTTTATTATAAAAAGTATTATAAAAATTATAAAAATTTAAAATAATGTATTAAGGCATAAAAACACAAAAAGAGAATAAAAAAATAATCTAAAAATAGTAAAAATAATAAAAATAGTAAAAATAATAAAAATAGTAAAAATAAGAAGACAATAGAAAATAAACAATAATAAAATCTAGAATAAAAATAAATGGCCTCAGATCGCCCATCATTCATCACGTATCAGAGCTCATAGGGTTCATCACAGGCCATATTATGAATATAAACTATAGAATAGATAAAATAATGTTTAATAAATAAAAATATTAAACATCATTTTGAATGTTATTTTGAATGTTTAATAAATAAAATATCAAACATAAACTTGAATGTGGAATAGATAAATCTATCCAAACATTACTCCAGCTTGAGTTTCAAATTCATTATCTTCTTCTTTTGCAAGGATTTTATCCACTGCATTCATGAAATCATCATTAGTAATATGATCTCTTTCTTCTCTAATAGCAAACATACCTGCTTCAGTACAAACAGCTTTTAAATCTGCACCAGAGATACCCTCAGTAAGCTCTACAATTGATTCTAAATCAACAGAATCATCTAAAGCCATTTTAGAAGTATGGATTTTAAGAATTTCGCGTCTTCCATCTTCATTTGGAGCAGGTACTTCAATAAATCTATCAAACCTACCAGGTCTAAGTAATGCAGGATCTAATATATCAGGTCTATTAGTTGCACCAATAATACCTATATCCCCTCTAGATTCGAAACCATCTAATTCAGCAAGTAACTGCATAAGAGTTCTTTGAACTTCTCTATCACCACTAGTTGAACTTTTAAGTCTTTTAGCAGCTACAGCATCAAGTTCATCAATAAAGATAATACTTGGTGCTTTTTCTTTAGCAAGCTCAAATACTTCTCTGACCATTCTTGCACCTTCACCAATGTATTTTTTAACAAACTCAGATGCTACAACTTTAATAAAGGTAGCATTAGTTTCATTAGCTACTGCTTTTGCAAGTAATGTTTTACCAGTTCCAGGTGGACCATATAATAAAATACCTTTAGGTGGGTCAATACCAACTTTTTCAAACAATTCAGGATGTTTAAGTGGTAACTCAACAGTTTCTTTAACCTCAATTATTTGTTCATCTAAACCACCAATAATATCATAAGTAACATCAGGTTTTTCTTCAATTTCAGTTCCAGAAACATTAGCATCTTTCTCGGAAGGAAGAATCTCAACAACACCAAAAGTTTGTTGATTTAAAGCCACTCTTGAACCAGGAGCTAATAATTTTTCATCTAAGAATTTTGAATAATTAATAAGGAAACTTGGACCAGTACTACTTTTTACAGTCATTCTACTATCATCTAACACTTCAGTAATAGTTGCTAAGACTAAAGGAGGTGCTCTAAATCTTTCAACTTCAGCTCTTAATGACTTTAATTCACGTTCTAAACGTATTTTTTCATTTTCAGTTAGAACTTTATCTTTTTCTAATTTTCTAACTTTCCACATAAGATTACGTTTAGTTTTATTACTTTGTTCTTTAAGTAAAGAAACTTCCTTTTCAAGTTCTTCTACAGTTTTAGAACTTTTTGAAACATTAAAACTAGTATCTTCTTCATTATCAAAATTTTTAGTTTCATCTGGAAGTTTTTGAGAAGAGTTATTCATTATATTTTCTCCTTTTTATTTTACGAATAATTAAATAAAAAATATCTGTAATTTAGTTATTTAGATAAATTTAAAATAATATACTATAATAATATTTGTTTTCATCTTATAAATATATCACTTATCTATACCGCATTAAATATATTGTAAACTTATAGAACTATTTCTTAAAAGACTAAAAATAATCTTGAAACTATTATTAAAACAAACCATACTAAGCATATATAAATTAATAATATAAAAACTTAATAAAAATCACTATAATTAATTTAATCATGAAAAAAAGGACTTAGCGGGATTTGAACCCGCGACAAATTGATTACGAGTCAATCATTCTACCATAACTGAATTATAAGTCCATAAGAATACAAATTAATAAAAAGAAGTATTAAATAATATTTTATTAATAAAAACATAAATAATTTTCTAAAATAAAAAATGAAATATATAATT
>JAKSUF010000096.1 GCA_024409145.1 archaeon
TATTAAATTAGATTTTTTCTTTCTTTTTGGAAATTATTTCATTTAATTATTTTATTATTAAGTTATTATCAATTAATTAATTAGGCGAGTATTATGCTTAAAATATTTGAAGATTTAGGATATAAAGAACAAATATGTAAAACTTGTGGAAACACATTTTATTCTCAAGTTGATCGTGAAACTTGTGGGGATGCTCCATGTGATGAGTATGGATTCATTGGAAACCCTGCTACAGATAAACCTTATGACTTATATGAAATTCAACAAACTTTCAGAGAATTTTTATCTAAAGAAGGCCATATTCCTATTAAACGTTATCCTATTTTAGCAAAACGTTGGAGAGATGATGTATTTTTAGTTGGAGCATCTATTTTCTGTTTCCAACCATGGGTTACCTCTGGTTTAGTTGAACCTCCAGCTAATCCTCTTGAAATTGAACAACCTTCTATACGTTTAAATGATGTAGATAATGTTGGAAGAACTGGAAGACATATGACTTGTTTCACAATGGGTTCTCACACTGTTATTAACAAAGAAGATAATTTTATTTATTGGGAAGATGAAACAATTAGACTTTGTCATGAGTTCTTTGCATTTATTGGCATTAATACTGAAGAAATTACTTTTATTAAATCTTGGTGGAAAGGAGGAGGTAATGAAGGACCATGTTATGAAGTTTGTGTTCGTGGTGTGGAATTAGCTACTCTTGTGTTTATGCAATATAAAACTTTAGATAATGGTGAAAAAGAAGAAATTCCTATTAAGGTTGTTGATACTGGTTATGGTTTAGAAAGAATTGCATGGATTTCTCAAGGAACTCCTACTGCTTATGATGCTTGTTTTGCTCCGGTTATTGAAAAATTAAAGGAAATTACGGGTGTAGAACTTAATGAAGAAATTCTTGGACGTAATGCTCAAATTGCAGGTATGATGGATATTGAAGATATTGGTGATATCAAAGAACTTCGTCAACAAGTAGCTGATAGTTTAGAAATTACTTTAGAAGAACTTCTTGATTTCGCAGAACCTATGGAAGCAGTTTATATTATTGCAGACCACACTCGTTGTTTAGCATTTATGTTTGCTGATGGTATAATTCCATCTAATGTAAAAGAAGGTTATCTTGCAAGATTAGTTTTAAGAAGAACTATTCGGTTCATGAAAGAACTTAATATGAAGGAATCTTTATCTGAAGTTATGGAAATTCAATTAGACTTCTTAACTAAATTTTATCCTGAAATTGAAAGTTCTCAAGATCATATTATGAATATTATTAATCTTGAAGAAGAAAGATATGCTAAGACTATTGAGAAAGGTAAAAAAACTGTTAAAAGAGCAATTAAACGTCTTAAAAAAGAAGGAAAAACTGAAATGCCTTTAGAGACATTAATTGATTTATATGATGCTCAAGGTATGCCTCCAGAAACTGTTGAAGAATTAGCTGCTGGTGATAAAGATTTCACTGTGAAAGTTCCAGATAACTTCTTCACTATTGTTGCTGATATGCATGCAGAAGAAGAAAAATCTAAGAAAGTAGCATTTGAAATCGATGCTCCTAAAACTGATTTATTATTCTATAAAGATGTTTATCAAAAAGAGTTTGATGCAAAGATTATTGATGTTGTGGAAAAAGATGGAACTGTTAATTTAATATTTGATAAAACTTTATTCTATCCTGAAGGTGGAGGACAACCATCTGATATTGGAATTATTTCTATTGATGGTACTATCTATGAAATTGAATATGCTAGTAAAATAAATAATATTGTTTTACATCAAGTCGCTATTGGTGATTCTGAAGTATCTGAATCTATTGATGAATTCAAAAAATTCATTGGTACTGATATTCATGGAGCTATTGACTGGAATAGAAGAATTACTTTAGCAAGACATCATACTGGTACTCACTTAGTGATTGCAGCAGCACGTAAAGTTTTAGGTGGACATATTTGGCAAGCTGGTGCTCAAAAAGGTCTTGCACGTTCCCGTATAGATTTATCTCATTACAAACGTATTTCTGCTGAAGAAATTAATAAAATAGAAAAAATTGCTAATGAACTTGTAATGCAAAATATTGCTTTAGATATTCAATGGATGACTCGTGATGATGCTGAAAAAGAATATGGATTTACTCTTTACCAAGGGGGAGTTGTTCCAGGTTCTGATATTCGTGTAGTTAAAATTCCAGGTATAGATGTTCAAGCTTGTGCAGGTACCCATCTCTCCAGAACTGGTGAAGTAGGTCCTATTAAAATTAATAAAACTGAAAGAGTTCAAGATGGTGTTGAAAGAATTGATTTCTCTGCAGGTCTTGCAGCTATTGATTCAATACAAAATGATAAAAAAATATTAACTGATTCTTCAGATATATTTAAAGTTACTAATGAACAATTACCTAAAACTTGTGATAGGTTCTTTAGTGAATGGAAAGCTCAAAAGAATGAAATTAATAAACTTCAAAAAGAAATTGCTAATTTAAAAGTTGCAAGTTTAGATAATGAAATAATTGAAGTTAATGGATTAAAAATCTTAAAACAAATTATTGATAGTGATATTAAAGAAATTCAAAAAATAGCTACTGACTTTACAGATAATAGTAAAGCAGATGTTGTTTTAATTGGAAATAATGATGGTAAAATTTTAGGTGCTGCAACTGAATATGCAATTGATTCTGGTGTTCAAATTAATAATATTATTCGTGAAGCTGCTCAAATACTTGGTGGTGGAGGTGGAGGACGTCCAACTCTTGCTCAAGGTGCAGGTAAAGATGTAGATAAAATTGATGAAGCATTAGAATTTGCATTCAAAAAGTTAAATGAATAATTATTTGACTTAGATGAAGCATTAGAATTTGCATTCAAAAAGTTAAATGAATAATTATTTAACTTTTTGTTATTAACTTTTTATTTTTGATATCAATCTAATGATTTTGATATTTAAAATAGATTAATGCTTAATTTATTGTATGTTGTATAATATTTGATTCTATTTAAGGTTGTTAGAATGGATTATAGTTTAATAATAGCTCGTTATGGTGAAGTAGCTCTTAAAAGTAATAAAGTTAGAAGAAGATTTGAAAAGAAGTTATCTGCTAATATTAAATCATCTATTGATTGTGAAATTGATATTCATCAAGCAAGAATATTTGTTTTTCCAGAAGACTTTGATGATGCGATAAAAAAACTTGATAAAATTTTTGGTATAGTTTCTTATTCTCCTGCTATTTCTACTTATGCTACATTTGAAGATATTGAAAAAACATTAGCAGCTTATGCTGATAAACTTCATGATGAAGGGTTACTTGATGAGAATACTAGATTTGCAATTAGTTGTAGGCGTGTAGGATCTCATGAGTTTTCTTCTCAAGAGATGGCAGCATTTGCAGGGGCAGTTGTTGTTCGTAAATTTGCTTGTCCTGTTGATTTAACACATCCGGAACTTACTATTTATATTGAAGTAAGAGATAATGATGCATATATTTTCCATGAAATTGTACAGGGTCCTGGAGGTTTACCTCTTGGAACTCAAGGTAAAGTAATTTCTCTTTTATCTAGTGGAATTGATTCTCCTGTAGCAACTTGGATGATGATGAAAAGAGGTTGTCAAGTTATTGCTTTACACTTTGATAATCAACCATATACTAGTTCTGAGGCACGTAAAAATTATGATGATTTAGTGGATGCTTTAAATGTTTATGGTAGTGGTGCTCCTGTTAGAAAAAGAGTAGTTAAATATGGAGATTATCTTTCTAAAGCAAAGGAAGATGCACCTCAAAAGATGACTTGTGTTTTATGTAAATCTGGAATGTATAAAATTGCAGCTAAACTTGCAAAAGATATGCATGCTTCTGCTATTATAGATGGTAGTAGTGTAGGGCAAGTTGCTTCTCAAACACTTCAAAATATATTAGCTACTAGAGAAGGTGTTGATGTTCCTATTCTTTCACCTGTTATTGGTTTAGATAAAGTTGAAATTACTCGGATTGCTGAAAAAATAGGTACTTTTGATATTTCTAAACGTGATGATGGGGGATGTAGTGCAGTTCCACGTTATCCTGAAACTAAAGCTGATTTAGATGTTTTTCATGAAGCTCAAGAATCTATGAATCAAGAAGAAGAAATTCAGAAAGCTTTTGATGCTATTGAATGGTAATTAATTTATTATTTTTCTTTTTCTTTTTTTATTTTTAGGTTTTTATTTCTTTTTCTTTTTTTTGTTCTGTTGTTTTGTTTTTTTCTTTTTTTATTTTTAGGTTTTTATTTCTTTTTCTTTTTTTTTGTTCTGTTGTTTTGTTTTTTCTTTTTCTTTTTTATTTATTTAATAATTATTCTATTTTCATTGTCTAATCAATATTAATCATAATTATTAAATATTATATTAAATAAAAATACTATTGTTATCAAATAATAATTATTATTGATTTAAGTAATTTAATCTTAAATTTAATTAATTTTATTATTGAGGTGTCTTAATTGAAAACTACTATTAGTGTAATTAAAGCAGATATTGGAAGTGTTTCTGGTCACTGTGTTACTCATCCTGAATTAATGGAAAGATGTGATGAAGTATTAGATGGTGCTTTAGAAACTGGAATTATTGAAGATTATTATATAACTCGTTGTGGAGACGATATTGATCTTATCATGACTCACAGAAAAGGAGAGTTAAATGAAGAAGTTCATAAAACTGCATATGATGCATTTCTCTATGCTACTGAAAGAGCAAGAGAATTAAAATTATATGGTGCAGGTCAAGACCTATTAGAAGATACTTTCTCTGGAAATGTTAAAGGTATGGGTCCTGGTTGTGCAGAAATTGAATTTAAAGAAAGAAAAAGTGATCCTGTACTTGTTTACTGTTGTGATAAAACTGAACCTGGTGCTTTTAACTTACCTCTTTACAAAATCTTTGCAGATCCATTCAATACAGCAGGTCTCGTAATTGACCCTAAATTACATGAAGGATTCAGTTTTGAAGTTTATGATGTAATGGAACATAAAAAAGTTATTTTAGATTGTCCTGAAGAAATGTATGATTTACTCGCATTAATCGGATCTACTGGAAGATATATGATTAAAAGAGTATTAAACAAAAAAGGAGATGTTGCTGCTTCTGTTACTACAGATGTTTTAAAATTAATTGGTGGTAAATATAAAGGTAAAGATGACCCTGTAGCTATTGTAAGAGCTCAATCTGGTTTCCCAGCTAATGGTGAATGTGTAGAACCATTTGCATTCCCACATATGGTTACTGGATGGATGAGAGGTTCTCATAATGGTCCTTTAATGCCTGTAGCTGAAGCTGATGCAAGACCAATTAGATTTGATGGTCCTCCTAGAGTTTTAGGTTTAGGTTTCCAAGTTTCTGATGCTAAATTAGTTGGTCCTGTCGATTTATTTGACGACCCTGCATTTGATGAAACTAGGAGACAAGCTAATCAAGTTGCTAATTATATCAGAAGACATGGTCCTTTCGAACCACACAGATTACCTTCTGAAGATATGGAATATAGCTCTTTACCAGGAGTTATTGAAAAATTAGTTCCTAGATTCGAAGATATCAAATAATTTTGATATTTTCTTTTTTATTTTTCTTTTTTTAATAATTATCTAATAGTTATTTAACTAGTTATCATCTTATTATCTTATTATATGTTATCTTATTATCTCATTATCTTATTCTATTATTCTTATTTTATTGTATTATTAAGTTATTAGTTTATTAATAATATTAATAGATTTATT
>JAKSUF010000097.1 GCA_024409145.1 archaeon
CCAATTATCAAAAATTTAACTTAAATAAAGAGCAAATAACAATATAAAATAAAATAAAAATATAAAATAAAAAAAATTATAACAAAAAATGATAAATATTAATCAGCAAAATGAGATTAATATTGCAAAATAATAAAAATTTAAGAACAAATATAATTAGAATGTATAAAAAAATAAAATATATCATACATTATTATTACAAAATATAAAAAATATAAAAAATATAAAAAAAGATAAAAAAAGATAAAAAGAAATGAAATTAAAATAAAAAAATTATGAGATTATCTCATAACTTCTAATATAATTCCAAGATCTTCATTTTGTAATACATCTACTTTTTCACCACTTGCACCTACGATTTCTTTCTTCATATTTAAGAAATCTTCAGTAAGAACACCATCAGCAATAGCTATTTCACCATCTTCAGCTAATTTAGCAGCAATTTCTTCAGGAGCAGTAGATTTGATGTATCCAATAACTTGACCAGCATTTGCTTTAAATGTTGGTCCAATTTTAGCCATATTTGGTTCAACTTCAATAACTTTTTCATGAACTTTAGGTTCACCAGATTTGATAGACAAATCTTTAATTTTTAAAGTTCCACTAATAACATCAGCAAATTCTTCTAAAACTTCTTTAAGATCTGCTTCAGCACTATCAGGATAAACATTTACATTAGCTACTTCAACATTTAAAGGAATTTTAGAAGCTGATTTAAATCTTCTGATTTCACCAATTAATTTGATAGCCAAATCACCATTTATAATGAATTTTTCATTATCTAAATTCTCATCAATAGCTGGCCAAAGAGTATTATGAATACTCATTTGTTCATCATCTAAATCAAAGTATTGGTAAACTTCTTCAGTAAAGAATGGAGCAAACGGAGCAAGTAAACTTAAGGAATCTCTAATAATAGTTCTTAAAGTATATTTAGCAGCAATTCTAGATTCTTCAGCAACTTCATCATTATAAAGTCTATATTTTACAGCTTCAATATATTCATCACAGAAATCATGCCAAACAAATTTTTCAATAGCATTAATAGCAGTAGCATAGTTATAATCACTATAAGCATCATCTACAATTTTATTAACAGCCATAAATTTAGCAAAAATCCATTTATCCATAGGATTTAAATTAGCTTTAATACTATCTGCATCATTAGAAATAGCTTCTTTAGATTCATCATCAAAAATATGCATACTTACAAATCTAAATGCATTCCAAAATTTACGTAAGAATTTAAAACCATGTTTAATATCTTTCCAATCAAATGCTACATCAGAACCAGGAACACTATTAGCAGCCCATAATCTAAGTGGGTCTGCACCATATTCAGAGATAACTTCTTCAGGACCAGTTACATTTCCACGAGACTTACTCATTTTATAACCATCTTCACCAAATACCATACCATTTATTACAATATCATCAAATGGTTTTTTACCTGTGAGAGCTAAGCATCTGAGAGTAGTATAAAATGCCCAAGTTCTAATAATATCATGTCCTTGTGGACGAATATTAGCTGGGAAGATATTTTCAAATCCTTCTTCAGGCCATCCAGCAATAGAAAGTGGAGAAATAGAACTATCCATCCAAGTGTCTAAAACATCTTCTTCACCAATAAATTCACTACAACCACATTCACAAGAACCAAGAGGTTTATCAATAGTTGGGTCAATAGGTAATTGTTCAGGAGATGGTAAGATTACTTTTCCACAATCTTTACAATACCAAACAGGAATAGGAGTTGCAAATAATCTTTGTCTGGAAATACACCAATCCCATTCCATAGAATCAGCCCAATTCATTAAACGGCTTTTCATATGTTCTGGAACCCAACGCATATCTTCAGCAGCTTCCTTAATTTGGTCAATCATTTTAGTAACAGCTACAAACCATTGTTTTTTAACAAGAATTTCAATAGGAGTTTTACATCTCCAACACTGACCTACATTTTGATCAACTTCTTCTTGTTTAGTTAAGTATCCTTCTTCTTTTAAAGCTTCAATAGTTTTAGCTTTAGCTTCTTTAAGTTCCATACCTGCAAATCTACCTGCAGCATCTGTTAAAATACCTTGTTCAGTAATAGCTTTAATAATATCTAAATCATATTTATTTACCCAAGCTACATCAGTTTTATCCCCAAAAGTACAAATCATTACTGCACCAGTACCAAACTCAGGGTCTACTTCTTCATCAGCAATAATTTTAACTTTTTGACCAGATAATGGAACTTCCACATAATTTCCTAATAAATGATTGTATCTTTCATCATCTGGATGAACTACAACAGCTACACAAGCAGACATTAATTCAGGACGAGTAGTAGCAATTAAAACACCAGGAACAGATGAATCAGCAGTATCTGGGAAATCAGCAGCCCTTACATAAGAATTACCTTCAACATTAGCTAAGATTTCCTCAGGAACATTAGCTGGTGGGAAATTAACATAATTTAAGAAAGTAGTGTTATCAGAATATTCTACTTCAGCAAAAGCAATAGCTGTTTCACAACGAGGACACCAGTTTACAGGGTGAATACCTTGGTAAATTAATCCTTGATCATACATTTCTAAGAAGGATAATTGTGTTCTTTTTCTGTATTCTGGAGTCATAGTAATATATTCCCTACTCCAATCTTGAGAAAATCCTACAGAACGCATTTGTTCTCTCATTTTGCTAATATTATCATGAGTTAAATCAATACACATATCACGGAATTCTTGTCTAGTAACATCATTCTTCTTAATATTGTGAGTTTCTTCTACTTTTACTTCAGTAGGAAGACCATGACAATCCCATCCTTGAGGGAATAATACATCCATACCTTTTTCTCTTCTATATCTTGCATTAAAATCAATATAAGCCCAGTTTAAGATATGACCCATATGTAAAAGACCTGTTGGGTAAGGTGGAGGAGTGTCAATTACATAGCGAGGTTTAGTTCCATCACCCATGAATTTATAGACATCTTCATCTTCCCATTTCTTTTGCCATTTCTGTTCTGCAGAAAAGTCATAATCTTTAGGAATTTCTTTATTTGTCAATATAATATCTCCAATTAATTAATAAGTAATAAATAAATTAATATGAAAAAATCATAGAATTCAAATCAAATAATTTAAATTCAAAATATGATTAAAAACATATCATATTATTTTAATATTTATTTAAAGTATTTATTAAATGTTAGTATAAAAAATTACAACAATAAACACTAAAGAAAAAATAAGAATAAAACATCACAATAAAAAACCAGAAGAATAAATTCAAATTTAAAAAAATATAATAAATAGAAAAAATAAAATTATAATTATTATATTTAATTAATATAAATATAAAAAATACTAAATTAAAACTAATATACGGTAATAACCGTATCAATAAAGGTGATAAAATGCAATTATTATGGTTTTATGTAGCTATTGTCCTTGCAATAAGTGATCTTATCCATAGTAATCTTGTATGGAATACTATAAAAGATTTCTATGTAATTTTCATGGGAGGTTTACTTAAAAATTCATTAGATTCAATATTCCAAACATGGATTGTGCATGAAATTTTAGAAGCATTTTTCCATTTTATAATACTTTCAATAGTATTTTTATCATTCAAAATAGGATTTTTAGCAGGTTTAATACATTTCTTATTAGATGTAACCCATTCTTTAGCTATAGAACACCTTGATTGGGTACCTCATAGAGCTCTTCACTTTGTTGTAGAATCTTGTTTCTTTATAGCATTATTTGGACTTTAAATCTAGAAGATAAAAATATTAAACGATTAGAAAAAATAAATTAGATTCTAAAATTTATTAAACTATTGAAATAGAAAAAATATACAAATAGAAAAAGCTATGAACATAGTACAAACTATAAAACTAATGAATAGACTATGAACATAGAAAAAATTACAATTAAAATTATTAAATAACTATTAAAATATGATATATAATAAAAGGAGATTAAAATGCCTGTAATTACATTTAAATATCAAGATTTAAAAGATTTAGGAATTGATCTTGAAAAAGATGAACTTATTGACACTATTCCTATGATGGCAAGTGATATTGAAGACTTTGATGATGAAGAGATTAAAGTCGAATTCTTCCCAAACCGTCCAGATAATTTATCTATTGAAGGTGTTGCAAGATCATTCAAAGGATTTTTAGGACAAGAAACTGGCCTTCCAGAATATAAAATCGAAGAATCTGGAGAAAAAGTTACTGTAAGTAAAGAAGTAGCTGAAATCAGACCATACATAGGTTTTGCTAAAATTGAAAATGTAAATTTTACTGGAGATAAAATTAAATACATAATGGATTTCCAAGAAAACCTACATTGGGTAATTGGTAGAGACCGTAAAAAAGTAGCTATTGGAATTCATAATGCAGATGTAGTTAATGCACCATATAATTACATAGCTACTCCAAAAGATGAAAATAGTTTTGTTCCATTAGAAATGGAAAATGAAATGAGTCCTGAAGAAATCTTAACTGAACATGAAAAAGGTGCAAAATATGCTCATTTAATTGAGAAATTTGACAAATACCCACTCATTCGTGACAAAGACAATAAGATACTTTCTATGCCTCCAATCATCAATGGTGAATTAACTAAATTATCTGAAGACACAAAAAATATTATTATAGATGTTACAGGTACTGATGAAAAAGCAGTAAACCAATGTTTAAATATTATTTGTTGCTCATTTGCAGAAGTTGGAGGTCAAATTAAAACTATGGAAGTTGAATATGAAGATAAAACAATTGTGACTCCAGATTTAACTCCAAAAGTTAAAAATGTACATGTAGATGTGGCTAATAACTTAATTGGTGGAACTAATCTTAATGCTGAAGATATTAAAGAACTTTTATCAAAAGCAAGAATGGATGCAAATATTATTAATGATAATGAATTAGAAGTTATTATCCCAGCATACCGAATTGATATATTACATGAAGTTGATATTGTTGAAAATATAGCTATTCAATATCATATTAATGCAGTCGAAGCTAAATTACCAGACATGCCAACTATTGCATATGAACATAATTGGTTTAGCTCTGAAAAAACAATAAGAGAAGTTATGGTTGGTCTTGGATTCCAAGAAGTAATGAGTTTAATGTTAACTAGTGAAACAAACCATTATGAAAAAATGAACCAAGAAGAAAAAGAACATGTTCAAGTAGCTAGACCAATAACAGTTAGTGGAACTATGATTAGAACTAGTTTACTTAACAGTTTAATGGAATTCTTAGAAGATAATAAACATGAAGACTTACCTCAAAAAATATTTGAAATGGGTGATGTTTTATACATGGATGATTCTAACTTTAATAAAACTAGAACTGTTAAAAAACTAGCAGGAATGATTTGTCATTCTACTGCAAACTTCACAGAAATAAAATCAACAATGGCAAGTGTACTTGGAAATCTTGGTTATACTATGGAAATATCTGATTCCACCAATCCAAGTTTCATACAAGGAAGAGTAGCTAATGTTGATGGAGAATCAAAAGCAGGAAAAATTACTGGAGTCTTTGGAGAAATATCTCCAGAAGTTATCACTAACTTTGAACTTGAATATCCAGTAATTGCATTTGAAATTGAATTTTTATAATAAAATTTAATTTCAATTCTTTTTTTTACAAAATAAAAAAAATACAAAATAAACTTTAAATCCAAATCTATTTTTAACAAAATAAA
>JAKSUF010000098.1 GCA_024409145.1 archaeon
TCTTAAAATATCAAATACTCAAATAATCTGTGGAATTATTCTAATTATATCATTTCTAATTGGACTTTATAATTTAAACCAAGGTTTAATTATGATTGTTATTGCACTAATTTTTGGACTTTTTATTTGTACAATTATCCTTATTTTATCCAATGGTTTTAAATCAATTTTATCATATAATCAAAAAAGAGTATATTCTAAGAATAATTTTTCTAATTTTAATATATGTCCAAATTGCAGAAATAAATTAGATTCTATAAGGGATACTTGTCCAAATTGTGGATATTCTTTTGGTAGAGTTAATATTCCAGATAATGTTGAGAATAATATTAAATTACCAACACCTGAAGAAGAATATAATGAATATATGGAAATGTTTGAAAATATGTCTTTATGGAAACAAATCATTATTCCTCTATTGATTTTCTGGAGTGCATTAACTCCTAGAGCTAATTACTCTCTTTCAACTATTAAAATTGCAGCTGCAACAGATTTTTATCTAAATCTTTTTAAAAACATACTCAAAAAATTAAAAAATATTTTTTAATTTCCATATTAAACTTTTTTTAGTGATTGTATGATGGATTAAGTAAATTATTATTTATCATCCTAACTTTTTTTTAGTAAATTTTATATTTTTATTTAAATAAATATTATTTATTCTTTAGTATTTAGTTGGTGTTTTTATGGATTTGATTATTAGAAAAGAAACTAAAAAAGATATTCCTGATGTTTATAAAGTTATCACTGAGTCATTTAAATCTCAAGAATTTTCTAATCAAGAAGAGGTTAATTTAGTTAAAAATTTAAGAAGAACTGATGATTTTATTCCTAATTTGTCTATTGTTGCTGAAGTAAGTGGTAAAATCGTGGCATATATTTTATTTTCTAAATTAAAATTTGAAAGGAATGATGGTAATATGGATAATATATTAACATTAGCTCCGGTTTGTGTATCTCCACATATGCAGAATAAGGGTATAGGATCTAAGTTAATTAGAGAAGGTCATAATATTGCTAAAAATATGGGGTTTAAAGGAATTTTGGTTGTAGGTCATAAAAATTATTATCCTAAATTTGGATATTCTTCGATAGTTAATTATAACATCAGTTTAAATATGGATATTCCTACTGATGTTGCAATGCTTTATGAAATTGAAAAAGATTATTTTAATAAAAATTCTGGTAAAATTTTATTTTCAGATTCTTTTTTACCTTAATTTTCTACTTTATACCACTAATCTTAATTTCTCTTTTTAAACTTTTTTATTTTTAATATTTTAAGTATATAAATCCTAATTTGCCTGCCTAAACTTTTTTTTATCATATAATGGTGCAGTGGTACAATGGAGACTATTAATTTTCTTTTTTTACTTCTTTTTTTATCTATTTTTTATTTAGATTATCTTAATCATTAATTTTATCTCTTCGTAGTTAATTCTGAAGTATCATTTTCATTGAACCCAAGCATGATAAAAACAATGATAAAATTACAAAACTACAAAATAATAAAACAATGAATCAATATAATTGTGGATTCAGCATGATACCACCATACCGCCGCCACTGAGTATACAGAACAATTTATTAACTTTTATATATTATATAATATAAAAATATATATCAATTAAAAATTTATGATTAATAACTTGCTCAGACAAGTAATTTTTGGGAGAAAGCTTTATGAATTTTAATATTAAAAATACCATAATTTTGATTTCATTACTATTAATTCTCTGTATTAGTTTAGGTGCAGTTAATGCAGCTGATAATTCAGATATTAATGTAACTGATATTTCTGTAGATAATTCTTATAGTGTTGATGTAGATAATGTGAATGCTATTGAAGTTGCTAATTATGATAATGAAGAGGTTTCTAAGAATAGTTTAAATAAGGATATTAATAACTCTCTAGCTTCTGATAAATCTAGTTCTATAAGTGAGGATATTACTGTTTTAAAAGATGATAGTATTTTAACTGGAAAATATATTGTATTTAAAGATGAATTGGGTGCAGATAGGAAATTAATGGAATCTTCAGATGGTACATGGTGGGTTGCTAAAGAAGGTCTTGCTGCTGATCCTTATATTGATTATGTTCAACATGGAATATTAAAAGGATGTATGTATATTGGTGGTACTTATTATATTGCAAAAATTGATGATAAGGGTCGTTTTTATTATAATTCTAGAAAAGTTACTACAACTTATTCCGATGTATCCATTGGAGCTTGGGATAATGTTTATGGATTTGTAGGAAGTACCGTAAGATTATATTTTGGAGGTTCTGGTTTTGATGGGGTTAATCAGTATTTTAGTACAAGTGTTGGATTAAAAGTATACTATGGTGAATCTATTTATTCTACTAATTGGCATTTATCTGGTAGAGATATTGAATATGGTGCTTATGAAGGTTATTTTGATGTTCCTGTTTCTTGGGTTGGTGGTGCATTTTATGAACTTAAAGTTTATGGAACCAGTTCAGGAGGTCAAGTATTTTCGGATGCTTATTCTTATGGTGTAATTAATGGAGTTATGTTCAATCCAGAATTATCAATGGTTGATTCATCTGAGGGTGTTATAATAAATGTTAATTTTGATAAATGTTTAGATTTTATACCTTTTTATATGAAAGATTTATTCGCGGGTGAAAAGGATAATGTTTATGATAATACATCAAAAGATTATGATTATATTTATAATTATAAAAAAGCTTTTGGCGGTTTAAAATGGACTACTGTTTCATGGGATAATGATTATATTAAATTAGAGTTTAATGGAAAAAATTATACTTCTAATGTAATTAATAAACAAGCAACATTCAAAATACCAGGATTATCTGTCGATAAGATTAGTGAACTTTATTATGTTCCATCAAATGATACTTCTTTTTATTCAAAATTTATTAATTTACAAGGAATTATTAATAATGCTAATGAAGGGGACGTTATTGATATTAATGATAGTTTGATTATAAATAATAAAATTACAGTAAATAAAACTTTATCAATTAAAAATCTTAATTCTAATTCTCCCATCTATTGGTATGGTGATAATGGTTCTTTAAGTGGTTGTAATTTAACTGGTGATGTTTATTGGTATGGTAGTAATGGTTCTTTAAGTGGTTGTAATTTAACTGGTGATGTTTATTGGTATGGTAACAATAGTATTTTAGATAAATGTTATTTTGGAAATAACTCTGAAATTATATGGTACGGTGAAAATAGGTCATTAATTAATTCTTCAAAGCTAAATAAAAAACTAAACATATATAGTTATTCTGCTAATATTGGATCAGTTATTGATATAGTTGCTAAATTTGATTCTAATATTAATGAAGGTTTTATTACTTTTTATATAAATAATCAGAAAATAAATGAAGTTAATGTTATTAAGGGTACTGCTAGTTGTAACTATAATTGTAATGGAAAAGGTAATTTTACTGTTAAGGTAGTTTATAGTGGGTCTGATTTATTTGAATCATCTGAATATATTTATAATTTTATTATCACTGAATCATTAACTAATGTTACTGTGGATTTGATTTCTGATTTTGTGGGTAACGAGGTTAATTTTACTGCTACTGTTAAATCTAAGTATGCTGTTGATGAGGGTTGTGTTGCTTTTTATGTTGATGAGGTGTATGTTGGTTCTGCTGATGTGATTAATGGAGTGGCTAAGTTAAATTATCTTTGTACAAATGTAGGTAATTTCACAGTTAAAGGTGTTTATATTGGTACAGATTATTTTAATAATTCTGAGGGTTATTCTAATTTAATTATTAAAAAACATAATACTACTCTTTCTTTTTGGAGTAATGATCCTTATTATAATCATACTCTTAATTCAACTTCTAGTGGTGCTGGTCCTGCTAATGATACTATTAATTTTACTGTTACTGTTAAATCTAATAGTACTGTGAATGAGGGTTGTGTTGCTTTTTATGTTGATGATGAGTATATTGGTAGTGCTGATGTGATTAATGGAGTGGCTAAGTTAAATTATCTTTCTACTAAACGAGGTAATTTCACAGTTAAAGGTGTTTATACTGGTACAGATTACTATGCTAGTTCTGAAGATTGGTTTAAGTTAAGGATTTATAATAAAGAACCCATTCATATTGATTCTATTTTCACTACTGTTTTTAATGAAACTAAGTTTAAAATTGTTGTTGATTATGATGATACTAATGAGGGGTATTTAGAATTATTTATTGATGGTTTACATATTGATAACGTTGAGGTTCATAATGGTAGTGGTTGGTATACTTATTGTCCTAAGAAATGTGGTAATTTTACATTAAGGGCTATTTATTATCCGGGGTGGTCAGATTGGCATAAAGTACAGGGTTATACTAATTTAACAGTTGAAAAATCAGGTACTAATTTATCTGTTCTTAATCATACTGTTGATGTTAATTGTAAAGTTAATTTTACTGCTACTGTTAAATCTAATCATGCTGTTGATGAGGGTTGTGTTGCTTTTTATGTTGATGATGAGTATATTGGTAGTGCGGATGTGGTTAATGGAGTGGCTAAGTTAAATTATCTTTGTACAAATGCAGGTAATTTTACTGTTAAAGCTGTTTATAAAGGCAATAATTATTTTAAAGATTCTGAGGGTTATTCTAATTTAATTATTAAAAAATATGATACTACTCTTTCTGTTCTTAATATTGATACTTATGTTAATAATACTGTTAACTTAACTGCTAATGTTAAGTATTATAGGTATAATGAAAATGTGAATGAGGGTTGTGTTGCTTTTTATGTTGATGATGAGTATATTGGTAGTGCGGATGTGGTTAATGGAGTGGCTAAGTTAAATTATCTTTCTACTAAACAAGGTGATTTCACAGTTAAAGCAATTTATAATGGTACAGATTATTTTAATAGTTCTAAGGGTTATTCTAATTTAATTATTAAAAAATACCGTACTACTCTTTCTGTTCTTATGAGTACTTATGTTAATAATACTTTTAACTTAACTGCTACTGTTAAATCTAATCATGCTGTTGATGAGGGTTGTGTTGCTTTTTATGTTGATGATGAGTATATTGGTAGTGCGGATGTGGTTAATGGAGTGGCTAAGTTAAATTATCTTTCTACTAAACAAGGTGATTTCACAGTTAAAGTAATTTATAATGGTACAGATTACTATGCTAGTTCTGAGGGTTGTTCTAAGTTAATGGTTTTCTCACCACAAGGAGAATATACTTTTGGAGATATTCAATCTTTAATTAATAATATAGAGAATAATTCTGAAGTTCAACTTTCAGGGCATTTTATTGGTAATGGGAAACAAATTACAATAAATAAAACTTTAACTATTGATGGGAGTGGTGCTACTTTTGATGCTAAAAATCTTTCACATATATTTTCTATTTTATCAGATAATGTGATTCTTAAAAATATTAATATTATAAATTCTAATTGTACTGCAAGGGATGGTGGTGCTGTTTATTGGAGTGGTGATTATGGTTCTCTTATAAATTGTAGTTTTATAGGTTGTAGTGCTATCTATGAGGCGAGAGCTATGGCGGGTGCTGTTTATTGGGGTGGTGTTAATGGTTCTCTTATGAATTGTAGTTTTGTTAATTGTAGTTCTAGGTCTAGTGATAATTATTTAAGTAGTTTTAGTTATGGTGGTGCTGTTTATTGGGGTGGTGTTAATGGTTCTCTTATGAATTGTA
>JAKSUF010000099.1 GCA_024409145.1 archaeon
TGGTTGTGTGTAATTATTTTTTGATGGTTGTGGTGGGATTTTATATAATTTGTAATTATGTTTAATAAATATTTTAGTATTTATTCTTTTTTAATATTCTTTACTAAATTTTCGACAAGAATTTCAGATGCTATTAAATCATCAGCAGTATTTAAAAAACTGCCTAAAGATTCACTTTTTATCTTAAAGTTTATAATATTTTCTTTAAGTTCGGATTCAACAAATCCTTCATTATCTACTTCAAGAGATTTGTAAGATATTTCACTGTATTCTTTGTCTTTGTATTCTAAGTTAATTTCTGCTTTAATTTTCATTCTTTCACTTTTAATTATATTATAATATTATTTCTCTTATTATTATATTGTTAATTTAATTAAATTTATTTTTATTGTTCTGTTATTTGTAATATGTGGATTATAATTCAATAATTTATATTTTATATTACTTATTCTATTATTTCTATTTCTCTTATTATTTGTTCAATTATTATTTGTTATAAAACTTTTTGTATTTTATTACTAATTTTATTAATAATTTTCTTAAATTTTTTATTAAATTTCTTTTAATAATGATAAGGTTTATTAATGGTTAGAAAAATATATACTATTATTCTATCTAATTTGTAATATTAATAAAAAATTTAGTAAATTTTATAAATTTTCATTTCTTCTAAATATTAGTAATGAAAATTAGATATAAATTATAATTAAAAAGTATGATGGTAAGTGTATAATTATAGCTTATATTAACTTAATATGGGATTGTACTTTTTAATATTATTACCTTATTATTCTGATAGATATCACTTAAATGTTCATTGTAGAATATTTAAAGTTATTATTCATCTATTTAATTATTAAATGGGTGAAATTATTATTATCTACATAAGTAGATTAGTTATTTATCAACTTTTTAAGTTGTATTAGAGGAATTTGATCTACTATTGAGAAAATTTCTTATTATGATTATATGGAGGCCTATTAATGGTTCGTGCTTATTCAAGAAGAGAATATATTAGAAAAACACCAAATTCAAGAATTGTTCAATACGATATGGGTGATTTGTCTACAGATTTCCCTGTTAGAGTATCTTTAGCTGTTAAAAAACCTACTCAAATCAGACATAATGCTTTAGAAGCTGCTAGGGTTGCTTCTAACAGATATATGCAAAGATCTGCAGGTAGACAAGGATATCACTTAAAATTAAGAGTATATCCTCACAACATTGTAAGAGAAAACCCAATGGCTACTGGTGCAGGAGCAGATAGGGTACAAAGTGGTATGAGAAATGCTTTTGGTAAAGCTATTAGTGTTGAAGCTATTGTAAAAAGTAATCAAAAAGTTATGTCTATTGAAGTAGAACCTAAAAACTTTGAAGATGCTAAAACTGCTTTGAAAAGAGCTTCTATGAAATTACCTGTACCTTGTAAAATAGTTATTGAAAAAGGTGCAGAGTTAGTTAAATAGATTTATTCTATTTTTCTAATTTTATATGGATTTTATTTATTTAATTATAAAATAATCTGATATGTGGTTTTGTATTTTACATATTGGAATTTAATTTATATTTATAAAATAGATTAATAGTTTAAATCAATAAATTAATTAGATAATAATTAATTTGATATTAATCAGTTGTAATACTTTTTTAATCTATTTTTATCAGTTATGAGTTTAATCTAAGCTAGAAATTAACTCTTAAATTCATATTTTTTTATTTTTTGGACTTTATTTTATCCAATACTTATGATTTTCTTTGTTAAAATTTTTGTTTTAAAAAGAAGGTAAAACTATGAAATATGTCATAAAGTTTGAAGACTTAACTAAAAACGATATAGGTATTGCTGGTGGGAAAGGAGCTAATTTAGGAGAATTGACTCAAGCAGGTATTCCTGTTCCTCCAGGATTTGTGGTAACTGCTGAAACTTATGATAAGTTTATGCAAGATACTGGAATCTTTAATAGTGTTATGGATATTTTAGAAGATGTTGATATTAATAACACTAAACAACTTCAAGAAGCTGCTGAAGAAATCAAAAGAATTATCATTGAAACTCCAATTCCTGATGATATTTCTACTATGATTATTGAAGCTTATAATCAACTTTCAATAAGAGTTGGTGAAGAGGATGATGGTGCTGATGTAGCTATTCGTTCTTCTGCTACTGCTGAAGATTTACCTGAAGCTTCTTTTGCAGGTCAACAAGATACTTTCTTACATGTTCAAGGTATTGATCAAGTAATTGAATATGTTAGAAAATGTTGGGCATCTTTATTTGAAGCAAGAGCTATTTTCTACAGAGAAGAAAATGATTTCGAACATTCTAAAGTTTACATTGCTGTAGTAGTTCAACAAATGGTTGATTCAGATAAAGCAGGTGTTATGTTTACTGTTAACCCATCTACTGGTGAAAATGTTGCTTTAATTGAAGGATCTTGGGGTCTTGGTGAATCTGTTGTTAGTGGTACTGTTACTCCTGATAATTATGTTGTAAATAAAGATAATAATGAAATTTTAAACATTGTTATTAGTGATAAAAAAACTATGTTTGCAAATGATGCAGAAGGAACTTCTGTACAAGTTCCAGTTCCTGAAGAAAAAAGAAATGAAAGAGTTTTACCTGATGATGAGTTAATTGAGCTTGTTGAAATGGGTAAAAGAGTACAAGCACATTACGGTAAACCACAAGATACTGAATGGGCATTCCATAATGGAAATTTATTCTTATTACAATCTAGACCAATCACTACTTTAGGTAATGCTGAAGAAAAATCTGAAGATGTTGATTTAGAAGTTTTAATTAGAGGTCTTGGTGCAAGTCCAGGTTTAGCATCTGGTACTGTTAAAATTGTTAATTCTCTTGATGAACTTGATAAAATTCAAGATGGAGATGTAATGGTTGTAGCTATGACTACTCCTGATATGGTACCTGCTATGAAAAGAGCTAATGGTATTGTAACTGATGAAGGTGGAGTAACTTGTCATGCAGCTATTATTTCAAGAGAATTAGGTATTCCTTGTGTTGTAGGTACTGGAGATGCAACTAAATCTTTAGATGAAGGTTTAGAAGTTACTGCTGATGGTAAAAAAGGTTTAGTTTATAATGGAATTTTAAAAGCAGAATCTTCTGCTAATGAAGATGCTACTGCAAATGTTCAAGTTGCAGCAACTCCATTAATTACTGTTACTGAAGTTAAAGCTAATGTAAGTATGCCTGAAGCAGCTCCAAGAGCTAGAGCTACTGGTGCAGATGGTGTAGGTTTACTTAGAACTGAACATATGATGTTATCTACTGGTATTCATCCTAAAAAATTCATCCTTGATGGTAATGAAGAAGGTTTAGTTGATATATTAGCTGAAAATGTTTTAAAAGTAGCTGATGAATTTTATCCAAAACCAGTATGGTATAGAACTTTAGATGCACCTACTGATGAATTTATTACATTAGAAGGTGGGGAAAACGAACCTAGAGAACATAATCCTATGTTAGGTTGGAGAGGAATTAGAAGAGAGCTTGATGAACCTGAAATTTTAATTGCAGAGTTTAAAGCTATTAAAAAACTTCATGACCAAGGTTATACTAATATTGGAATTATGATTCCTTTATCTCAACATGTTAATGAACTTAAACAAGCTAAAGAACTTTGTAGATCTGTTGGTATGGAACCAGGTAAAGATGTTGAATTTGGTATGATGGTTGAAATTCCAGCAGCTGCAATTATGATTGATGAGTATATCAAAGAAGGAATTGACTTTGTAAGTCTTGGAACTAATGATTTAACTCAATATACTTTAGCTGTTGATAGAAACAATGAATTTGTAGCTAAACATTATAGTGAAGAACATCCTGCTGTAATGAAATTAATCGAAAGAACTATTAAAAAATGTGCTGAAGCAGGAGTTACTTGCAGTATCTGTGGTCAAGCAGGTAGTGTACCTCACATTGTTGAAAAACTTGTTGCATATGGAATTACTAGTGTTTCCTCAAATGCTGATGCAGTTGAAGATGTAAGAAAAACTGTAGCAAGAGCAGAGAAAAAAATTATTTTAGATGCTGCAAGAAGACAAATGTAATTGTTTAAAACATGAATGATTGTTCTTATTAAATAATTATAAATTATCTAATTATTCTAATTTGAATAATCTTATTTATTTTTTTTAAATAGCTATTAGCTATTTCTTTTATTTTTTATCTATTTTAGTCGATTTTAAAATGTACTATTTTTTAATTGTACTGCTGTTTATTATATTTAGGGATTATTATGAATCAAAAACCTATTTCTGAAGAAGAATTATTTAAAGAATTAGATTACTATCAATCTATGGATTGTAAATATTCTGATGGTAAAATTTTAGGTTCTATGTGTACTGAACCTCATTCTGTAGCTAAAAAAGCTTTCTTTAAATTTTTTGAATCTAATTTGGGAGACCCAGGTCTTTTTAAAGGAACTAAACTTATAGAAGATAAAACTTTAAATTTAATTGGTTCTATTTTGTCTATTGATAATCCTGCAGGACATATTGTTACTGGTGGGACTGAAGCGAATCTTATGGCTATGCGTGCTGCAAAAAATATGGCACGTTCTGAGAAAGGAATTTCTAATGGTGAGATTATTGTTCCAAAATCTGCTCATTTTTCTTTTAAAAAAGCATCTGACATGTTGGATTTGAAACTTATTGAAGCGGATTTAGATGAAAATTTCTGTATTGATATAGATTCTGTTTCTGATTCGATTAATGAGAATACTGTTGCAATAGTGGGTATTGCTGGAACAACTGAATTAGGTATGATTGATAATATTCCAAAATTGTCAGATATTGCACTTAGTGAAGATATTCATTTACATGTAGATGCGGCATTTGGTGGATTTATAATTCCTTTTTTAAAAGATTCTAGTTTTAATTTCCCAAGTTTTGATTTTTCAAATTTAGGGGTTCGGTCTATGACTATTGATCCTCATAAAATGGCACTTGCTCCGATTCCTGCGGGAGCTATTTTATTTAGAGATGATAGTTATTTAGATGCTATGTCTGTTGATTCTCCCTATTTAACAGTTAAACATCAATCTACTATTGTTGGTACTCGTGTAGGTGCTACATCTCCAGCTACTTATGCTGTTATGAGATATATGGGTATTGAAGGTTATCAAAATTTAGCTAAAGATGCAATGGATAAAACTATGTTCTTAGCTGAGGGTGTTAGAAATTTAGGTTATGATTTAGTTGTTGAACCTAAATTAAATATTGTTGCTTTTAATCATCCTGATTTTGAAGCAGAAAAATTAGCTAACCTATTAGAAGAGTATGGTTGGAGAGTTTCTTGTTCTTCATGTCCTAAAGCTATTAGAATTATTGTGATGAATCATTTGAAAAAAAATCATATTGTTAATTTCTTAAAAGATTTAGAAAAATTAATTTAATTAGTTTTTCTTTTTATTCTTTATTTTTTTATCTTTCTAATTTATTTATATTGCTATTTCTATTTTTTGGTTTATTTTGTTTACTTTAAATGTAAATTCTATTTTTTTCTTTATATTATCTCATCTATATAGATCATCATTATGTTATTTAGTATTTTATATTTATGATTATTTTATTTTAATAATGGGGTTATTTATTTATGTTCTATTATTTTATTATTTATTTTAATTAATCGT